>JBBQDZ010000009.1:0-26330 GCA_038320185.1 Gaiellales bacterium | reverse complement strand
AATCATCAGTTGCCTTCGCAGGCTACCGGGGGAGCGCCGCGCGCGCAGCACCTGCCGGTCCGGGTTGCAAACGCCCTATTCGAGCGGGATCGCGGACGCCTCGGCCATCGCGAGCGCGGCGGGCTTCGCCATCTTCAAGCGCTTCGGGCGGTGCATTCCCTCGGCGATCCACTTGTCGATCTCGAAGAACAGCTCGTCGATCAGGATGTCGCTGGAGACCTTTTTCAGCACGCGACCGTGCGCGTACACGAAGCCGACGTCGCGACCGCCGGCAATGCCGAAGTCGGCGTCCCCGGCCTCCCCGGGCCCGTTGACGGCGCACCCGAGAACTGCGACCTCGAAGTGCTGGGGGTAGCCCCGCAGACGTTCCTCGACCTTCACCGCGAGCGTCTCGACACCCACGTTGTCCCGCCCGCAGCTCGGACAGGCGATCATCACCGGCCCGCGCTCGCGCAGGCCGAGCGCCTTTAGGATCTCGAAGGCGACCCGCACCTCCTCCACCGGGTCGGCGGTCAGCGAGACCCGCAGGGTGTCCCCCACCCCGTCGACGAGGAGCGCGCCCATCCCGACGGCGCTCTTGATCGAGCCGGCAAAAGGCGTGCCGGCCTCGGTCACCCCCAGGTGAAGCGGATAGGGAACCTTTGCGAAGAGCATCCGGTAGGCGCGGATCATCGTCGGGACGTGGCTCGACTTGACGGAGATCTTGAAGTCGTAGAAGGCGAGCGATTCGAGCAGCCTCACTTCCTCGAGCGCCGCCTCGACGAGCGCCTCGGCCTGGTCGCGCTGCGCGATCTCGCTCAGGTGCTTGGGCAGAGAGCCGGAGTTCGCGCCGATCCGCATCGGGATCCCGGCGTGCTTCGCCGCTCCGACGACGAGCGCGACCTTGTCCGGCCCGCCGATGTTGCCCGGGTTGATGCGCACGGCGGCTACGCCGGCGTCGATCGCCTTCAACGCGAGGCTCGCGTTGAAGTGGATGTCGGCGATCACCGGAATCGGCGAGAAGCGCACGATCTTCCGCAGCGCCTCGGCATCCTCGATCTTCGGGACCGCGCAGCGAACGACCTCGCACCCCGCCGATGCGAGGGCGGCGATCTGCGCCGTCGTTGCCTCGACGTCGTGCGTCTTCGTGAGCGTCATCGACTGGACGACGACCGGAGCCCCGGCGCCGATCTTCACCCCGCCGACGCTGATCTGCCGCTCGCTCGGCACCCTCGGATTGTAGTCGCGTGCGCGGCGGCTACCGGGGCAGCGGTTGCCTCGTCACCTCACGCGACTCAGCCGCCGAGGCGGCCGATGTCGTTCGAGAGGCCGATCGCGAACAGGAGCAGGACAAGGGCGATGCCGGCTGCCGAGACACGCTCGTAGATCTCCCGCCGCACCGAGCGTCCGCGGATGCCCTCGATCAGGGAGAAGGCGATGTGGCCGCCGTCGAGCGGCAGCAGCGGCAGGAGGTTGAAGAGCGCGAGCGAGAGGCTGATCAGGCCGAGCACGAAGAGGTAGCTCTGCACCCCCTCGCGTGCCGCCGAGGAAGAGGCCTGGACGATGCCGACGGTGCTTCCGATCTCCTTGCGATCCTTCTTGTGTACCAGGTTGACGAGCGAGACCGCGACCTGTTTCGTCACGATGCCCGTCAGCCGCACCGACTCCCAGGAGGCCTCACCGGCCGACAGCCGCCTTCCGCGCAGTCGGAAGCCCAGCCGATAGGCGCCGGCGTCCTTGCGAGCGCGAACGGGGCCGATCGAACGGCGGTGGCCTTGGCGGACGATGGTCAGGGTGAGGGGCCTCCCGTCCGAAGCCTGGATCCGCGAAGGGATGTCCGTCGGGCCGACTCGCTTCCCGTCGATGGCGACGATGCGGTCGCCCGCTCGCAGCCCGACAACGGCTGCGGGCCGGCCCGGCAGGACCTCGTCGATCGTCGACGTCGCCTTCCCGTAGCCGATCATGAAGATGACCCCGAAGAGAACCATGGCGAAGATCGTGTTCGCGCCAGGCCCGGCCAGAATCGCGGCCACGCGCTTCCAGGTCCGCTGCCGCCAGTACGCGTCGGGCCCGACGCCGTCCGAGAGGTCCTGCAGCCCGCGTGCGGCTGCCTTCGTCGCCTCCGGCGTCAGCGTCGCCTCGGCTAGCGCCGCCCGCACCTGCGGCAGTTCCTCACGAACGCCGTCGGTGTCCCCCGACTCGAGCCGGCGCTTGACCCGCTGCACCGGCCCCACGAGCTCCGGCGCCTCGCGAACCGCCCGGCCGAGATGAACGTCCAGATCGGACGCGGCCGGACGGTGCATCCCCGGGATCTTGACGTAGCCGCCGAGCGGGATGGCGCCAACGCCGTACTCCACCCCGCCACGTGTCGCCTTCACGATCGGCGGCCCGAACCCTAGGTAGAACTTGCGCGGCCGCATCCCCACGGCCAGCGCGGTCAGGAAGTGCCCGGCCTCGTGCACGAGGACGAGAAAGGTCAGCCCGAGGATCGCGACCAGGATGCTCAAGCAGCGTGCAGCTCCCTGGCGGCGAGACGGCGGGCCTCCGCGTCCGCAGCTCGCAACTCGGCGAGGTCGACGGCCGGCTTCCCGGACACCGCGGCGAGCGTTTCCTCGACCGCCGCCGCGATGTCGAGGAAGCGGAGCTCTCCATCCAGGAACGCGGCAACGGCCACCTCGTTGGCGGCGTTGTAGGCGCAGGGGTAGGTGCCGCCGAGCATCCCGGCCTGGCGCGCGAGTGAGAGCAGCGGAAATGTCTCCAGATCGGGCGCGTGGAACTCGAGGGTCAGCCCGCCGGCGAGGTCGAGCGTGCGAAGCGGCGCCGCTGCACGCTCCGGGTAGGTGAGGGCGAAGGAGATCGGAACTCGCATGTCCGGATAGCCGAGGTGCGCGAGCGCGGCGCCGTCGCGGAACCGGACGAGCGCATGGACGATCGAGCTCGGGTGCACGACCACCTCGAGCCGCTCGTAGGGGAGCCCGAAGAGAAAGTGAGCCTCGATCAGCTCGAGCCCTTTGTTCGCGAGCGTCGCGCAGTCGATGGTGATCTTGGGACCCATGCTCCAGGTGGGGTGCGCGAGCGCCTCCTTGCGGGTGACGTCCTCGAGGTCCTCCCGCGTGCGGCCGCGGAAGGGCCCGCCCGAGGCTGTGATGACGAGCGCCTCCACCGTCGCCGGCTCGCGGCCCTCGAGGCACTGGAAGGCCGCTGAGTGCTCGCTGTCGACCGGCAGCAGTTGCCCCCCGCCTCGCCCCCACGCCGCGAGCGCAAGCTCACCGGCCGCCACGAGGCTCTCCTTGTTCGCAAGCGCAAGGTCGATGCCGCGCTCGAGAGCCCACAGCGTCGCGTCCAGGCCGGCGAAGCCGACGACGGCGTTCAGAACGAGGTCGGGTCGTGCTCGCTCGAGAAGCTCCGTCAGGTCCCCGCCGACCTGCGTCAGCGGCGCCAGGCCGTCGATTGGCGTGGAGCCGGAGGCCGCCGCGACGAGCTCGAGCTCCGGGTTCGATCGGACGACCTCGACCGCCTGCTGCCCGATCGATCCGGTCGCGCCGAGCAGGGCGATCCGCTTCACCTGTTCAGTGTACGAGCGAGGCGTACCTGTGGATTCGATAGAGGCGCGAAATTTCAGCCTCCGCGCGCGTCAGACGGTGGCGAAGATCGCGACCACGTAGAACGCGGCAACCGATGCGAAGAGGAGCGAATCGATGCGGTCGAGCATCCCCCCGTGGCCGCCGAGGAGGCGGCCAGTGTCCTTCACCTGCACGTCCCGCTTGAGCGACGACTCGAAGAGGTCGCCAAGTGCACCGGCGAGTGCGATGGCGAGGCCGAGGACGAGGGCCTGCCACATCGAGAGGAACTCGTGCCGCTTGTCGTAGAGCGAGATCCAGGTTACGAAGACCGCGCCCGCGACACCGAAGAAGAACCCCTCCCAGGTCTTGCCGGGCGAGATTGTGGGCGCGAGCCGATGCCGGCCGATCATCCGCCCCGCGAAGTAGGCAAGGGTGTTGTTCGCAAAGTCCGCGAGGAGAACCGTGAACGCGATCAGACGCCCGTAGGTCGGGATCTCGCGCAGCAGCAAGACGTAGCCGAGGCCGAACGCGATCCACGCCGCGCCGAGCACCGTCGACCCGACCGAGACGGCGGTCGCCTGCTTCGTCTCCGAGACGCCCTTGAGCAGGAAGGCGAGCGGAAGCGTGAGCAGGAACCCAGCGACCATCCATTGCACGCCCCCCTGACTCGCGCCGACGAGGGCGGCGGCGGTTGCCGCATACCCCGCGATGGCGAGCGGTCGCAGCGGCCGCGCGAGCCGGTAGAACTCGTGCTGCGAGACCGCGGCGACCAGCAGCGCGAGGATCAGCAGCCACGCGTGGCCGAGGTAGACGGCGCCGAGGACGAGCGGCAGCGCGGCCACCGCCACGACGATGCGCGACCAGAACGAGCTCATCGACCGCCGAAACGCCGGCGCCGGCTCGCGAAGGCCTCCACGGCCTCCTGCAGGTCCCGCTCTCCGAAGTCCGGCCAGAGCGTCTCGAGGAAGACGAGCTCGGCATAGGCGAGCTGCCACAGGAGAAAGTTGGAGACGCGCAGCTCACCCGAGGTGCGGATGAGGAGGTCGGGATCTGGGAGCTCCGGCGCGTAGAGCTGCGCGGCAAAGGCCTCTTCGTCGAGCGCGCCAGGCTCGATGCCCGCCGCGAGCAGCCGCCGCGCCGCCTCCACGATCTCGTCGCGTCCGCCGTAGTCGAATGCGATCCAAAAGCTCATCCGTGAGTTTCGCTCGGTCTCGGCCTCGAGACTGCCCATCTGGGCGAGAAGGTCGGGCGGCACGCGGTCGCGGCGCCCGATGAAACGCGTCCGGACGCCCTGACGCGTGAGGTTCGGCCTCTCGAGCTCGATCGTCTCCGAGAAGATCTCGACGATCGCGGCCACCTCGTCGGGCGGTCGAGCCCAGTTCTCGGTCGAGAACGCGTAGACCACGAGCGACTCGAGGCCCAGTTCGAGCGCCGCGTCGACCGCTCGGTGCAAGGCCCTCGCGCCCTCGCGATGGCCTTCGGCGACCGACAGCCCGCGCCCCCGAGCCCAGCGCCCGTTCCCGTCCATGATGATCGCGACCGACCGCGGGGTCTCCCGCAAAGCCGGCTCCGCGACGGCGTCCTTTCGAGCGAGGACGCTACACCTCCATGATTTCGGCTTCCTTGCGCTTCAGGAGCTCGTCGATCCTCGCCACATGCTCGTCGGTCAGCTTCTGGACGCGCTCCTCCGCGCGGCGCTCGTCGTCGTCGCCGACCTCGCCGTTACGGACGAGCTCCTCCAGGTGGCGCATCGTGTCTCGACGGACGTTCCGGACGGCGACGCGGCCCTCCTCGGCCAGGTGCCGGACGATCTTGACGAGCTCCTTGCGCCGCTCCTCGGTGAGCTGGGGGATCGGCAGCCGGATCACCTTCCCGTCGTTCGACGGCTGCAGACCGAGCTCCGACTCCTGGATTGCCCGCTCGATCGTCTTCAGCGAACCCGGGTCGAAGGGCTGGATCGAGAGCGTCCGCGGGTCGGGGACGTTGATCGTCGCGAGCTGCTTCAGCGGGGTGGGCTGCCCGTAGTAGTCGATGTCGATCCGGTCGAGGAGTGCGGCGGAGGCGCGGCCGGTGCGGATGGTGTTGAACTCGTTCTGCGTGTTCTCCGCAGAGCGATCCATGCGGCGGATCGCGTCCCGGGTCAGCTCGTCCATCGTCATGCGCTCCCTCCAGTCGCTTCGGTCGAGATGATCGTGCCGACGCGCTCGCCCGAGATGATGCGGCCGATGTTCCCGGCACGAAGCTCGAAGACGTAGATCGGCAGCCGGTTGTCCATGCAGAGGGAGAGCGCCGTCGTGTCCATCACCTTCAGGCCGCGCTCAATCGCCTCGAGATGGGTGAGCGCGGGCAGGAACTCGGCGTGCGGGTCGTGGCGTGGATCGACGTCGTAGACGCCGTTTGCACCGTGTTTCGCCATCAGGATCGCATCCGCTCCGATCTCCAGGGCACGGAGGGCCGCAGCCGTGTCGGTGGTGAAGAACGGGTTGCCTGTACCGGCCGCGAAGATGACGATCCGCCGCTTCTCGAGGTGGCGGATCGCGCGGCGCCGGATGTAGGGCTCCGCGACCTCCGAGACCTCGAGTGCGGAGAGGACGCGCGTGTCCGCGCCCAAGCGCTCGAGCGCGTCCTGGATCACGAGCGCGTTCAGAACCGTGGCGAGCATCCCCGCGTAGTCCGCAGTCGCGCGATCCATGCCCTCGGCTGCAGCGGCCATCCCGCGATAAATGTTTCCGGCACCGACAACGACCGCCGTCTCCAGACCACGGCGGTGGACCTCGGCCACCTCGGCCGCGATGGCCGCGACCCGCCCGGGGTCGGTGCCGTAGTCGCGCTCCCCCATCAGTGCCTCGCCCGAGAGCTTCAGGAGGACGCGACGGAAGACCTGGGGGGCCGCACCGGCCGGAGCGGTCGCGGTCGCCGCTTCAGGCGCTACGCCCACCTGCCTACTCTGACACGGACAGGCGCACGAACTCGACGAGCTCGATGCCGAGCTCCTCCAGCGCCTTCCCGACGGTCTTGCCGCCGTCGTGGATCCACTCCTGGTCGGCAAGAACCCCGCCAGGGCTCGCTGCATAGAAACGCTTGCCGAGCATCCCCTCCACGATCTTCGCCCGCGCCTGCTCGGGTTTCTCGAGCACCTCCGGGCGGTTCTCGTAGATCGCGCGCTCCGCTGTCGTGTCCTCGTCGGGGACATCCTCGCGAGCCTGCCAGCGGGGCGCCGCGAACGAGATGTGCATCGCGAGACGCCGCGCGTCCTCGGACGAGCCGCCACGCGTCTTCACCATCACGCCGATCTTGTTCGCGGGTGGGTGGACGTAGGCCGCGATCGTGTCACCCTCCCCCGCTTCGTAACGTGCGGCGCCGCGGACGACCAGGTTCTCGCCCAGCTTGGCCATCACCTGTATCCGCTCGTCGTCCAGCGAGTCGGCCGCCTCGGGCCCGTCCCGCTCCACCGCCTCGAGGACATGCTTTGCGTACTCGAGGAACTCCTCGTTCCCCGATACGGGCTCCGACTCGCAACCGACTGCGACCATTGCCCCGCGGCTCTCCGTGAGGCGATAGCCGACCTTGCCCTCGGTGGTTCCTCGCACCTGGCGCTTGACGGCCTGAGCCACGCCGCGCTCACGGAGAAGCTTCTTCGCCTCCGCAAGGTCGCCCGCGGTCTCGACGAGAGCTCGCTTACACTCCATCATCCCCGCCCCGGTTTCGTCGCGGAGCTCCTTCACGAGGCTCGCCGGGATCGCTTCGCTCACTGGGGGCTCACCTCCTCTTCGGCGGCCGCCTCGTCCTTCATGCCGACCTCCGGCGCCGGGGTCTGCTCCCGGTCGGCCGCGAACTCCGTCGTCGGGGCTTCCTCGGCCGGGGCGGGCTGTTCGGCCGCCGCCGCCGGCTCCTCGACTTGATGCTCGCCCTGGCTCAGCTGCTCGTAGGCGGGATCGGCAGCCACATCTTCCGTGGGGCGAGCCTCGGCCTCGGGGGCATCCCCGTTCGAGGCCCGCGCGAAGTCCTGCGGGGCGGCCTTCGTAGCACCGGCCGCGATTCCGTCGGCCACGGCGCGGACGATCAGGCTGCAGGAGCGGATCGCGTCGTCGTTGCCGGGGATGACGTAGTCGGCCTCGTCGGGGTCGCAGTTCGTATCGACGAGCGCGACGATCGGAAGGCCAAGGCGCCGCGCCTCCCGCACTGCGAGCTGCTCCTTCCGCAGGTCGACAATGAAGACGGCGTCCGGCTGCTTGCGCATGTCGGCCACGCCGCCGAGATTGGCGTCGAGCTTCTCCAACTCACCTTCCATCGTCATCCGCTCCTTCGCCGGCAGCAGCTCGAGCTGGCCCTCCTCCTTCAGCCGGCGCAGCTCGTGGAGCCGCTCGATGCGGTCGGAGATCGTCCGCCAGTTCGTGAGCAGGCCGCCGAGCCATCGGTGGTTGACGTAGGGCATGCCGACGCGCTTGGCGTGCTCCGAGACCGCGTCCTGGCTCTGCTTCTTCGTCCCGACGAAGAGCATCGAACCACCGCGCTCGGCGATGTTGCGGGCGAATGCGTGCGCCTCCTCGAGCAGCTCGAGCGTCTGCTGGAGGTCGATGATGTAGATCCCGCCGCGCTCGGTGAAGATGAACCGCTTCATCTTCGGGTTCCAGCGCCGCGTCTGATGGCCGAAATGGACCCCGGCCTCCAGGAGTTCTCGCATGGAAACGACGGACACGGGCATTGCCCCTTTCGCTGGTTGACTTTCGTTCCTGCCGGCGGGGCGCGGGTGGAACCGGATCCGACGGGCCCGGCACCCCCACCCGAACGTATGCGCCGGGTCGGTTACAGCGGACGAACGTCTCGATTGTAGCCGCAGCAGCGTTCGATCCGGCCGCCCGAACCGTGGAAAACAGGTTACGAACGCGGCGCAAAGGCGTCACACCTCCGTTCGTGTTGCCAGGTTAGGATCGCATCGGGGAGGAGGATGGGCTACCTGGGCTGCGCCGGCCACGTCCAAACAGGACATGTCCGAAGGAGCCGACACCATCAGCGCCCTCGCGCCACCTCGAGCGCCGCCGCGAGATCCTTGGGAAGCGGCGAGACCGCCTCGATCCGCTCGCCCGTGACGGGGTGCGGGAAAGCGAGGCTCCCGGCGTGCAGGAACTGGCGCGTCAGCCCGAGCCCCTGCACCCCGTAGGTGCGGTCGCCGACGATCGGGAGCTCGATCGCGGCCAGGTGCACGCGGATCTGATGCGTTCGCCCCGTCTCGAGGCGAACGTCGAGCAGCGCGTAGTCGCCGAGAGGCTCCGTCAGGGCGAAGTGGGTGACGGCAGCCCTCGGTGCCTCGGTGTCCAGCGACCGCCTTGTCGGATCGACGCGGTCGCGGCCGATCGGCGCCTCGATCCGTCCTGTCCTCGACCGGGGGCGGCCGCGGACGAGCGCGACGTATCCTCGTTCTAGGGCGCGGCGGCGGACGATGCCGGCGAGCCCGCGGTACGCCTCCTCGGTTCGCGCAACGACGAGGAGCCCGGACGTCTCCCGATCGAGGCGATGGACGATTCCGGGCCGGTCCGGATCCTCTCCACCGGCGGCGAGGCCGACGAGCGCATGGGCGAGCGTGCCTTCGGCGCGCCCGGCTCCCGGGTGGACGACGAGACCTGATGGCTTGTCCACGACCAGTAGGTACTCGTCCTCGTAGGCGAGAGCGAGCTCCGCCTGCTCGTGCTCGAGGGTCGTCTCCGAGCGCGAGTCGAGCACGATCTCGAGGACATCGCCGGCCGCGACGCGGTGGCTCTTCGGACGGAGTGCGCCATTGACCCGGACCTGCCCCCGCACCAGGGCACGCTCCGCCTCCGCCCGCGAGCCGAGCTCGGGAAGCGTCGCGAGGAAACGGTCGAGACGGAGCCCGGCCGACCCCTCAGGGACGGGCAGCGCGAGCGTCGGCGAGACGTCTCCCCCGCCGCGGCTCCCGATCGGCGGCAACGAGGACGAGCAGGAGGATGCCCACCCCGATGACGATGAAGCTGTCGGCAAGATTGAAAGCGGGCCAGTAGCGGAAGTCGAGGAAGTCCGTCACGTGCCCGAGGCGGATCCGGTCGACGAGGTTCGACATGCTCCCGCCGATCAGGAGGCCGAGAGCCGTGGGAAGAATGGGATGGCGGGCGCCGGAGCGCGCAAAGAAGAGCAGCATCCAACCCACCGCGACGGCGGTCAGGACGGTGACGACAGGTGTCGCTCGCGAGAAGAGGCCGAACGCGATGCCGGAGTTCTGCACGTGGTGGATCGAGAACGGGCCGAGCACGCGAACCTCGTCGTCGAGACCGAGCGTTCCGAGGACGAGCCGCTTCGTTACCTGATCGGCGCCGATCGAGGCGACGGCGACCGCCGCCAGGCTCGCCCACTGGAGCGGCTTGGCTGCCAGTGAACGCTCCGCCGCCGAGATCGGCGCCAGGCCGTTCGCGTTCGATCCGACGCGGCGCTCGATCGGCTTCCCGCTCGGCTCCCTCATGGAGGAGCCAGTTCGGATGGTGCTCAGCGCTGTTCCTCGCGCCTGCGGCAGTCGATACACATCGTCGCGTACGGGATCGCGCGCAGCCTGTCCGGGGCGATCTGTCCTCCACAGCGCTCACACGTGCCGTAGCTCCCGCCGTCGAGCTTGGCGAGGGCCACGTTGATTGCCGAGAGAACGTGCTCCGAGTTCTCCTCCAACGAGTGGTCGAGCTCGCGGTCGAATGTCTCCGTGGCGAGGTCGGCCGGATGGTTGTCGAAGCCCGCCGCGAGCTCCTGGGTGTCGTCCTCGACAGATCCCGGGTTCTCCCTCTGGAGGTGCTCGATCGCGCCGACCACGCGCACACGTTCCTCGGTCAGAAGCCCGCGGAACTCATCCGTATCGATCGAGCTCAAGATGTCCCTCTGGCGGCCGGTTCGACCATTGCGAAGAGTATAGGAGCCGCCTGAGAGTCACTATTGGAATGACTCGTGCTCATTGCGATGGGGGCTCTCTAGGACCTTCACGCCGCCTCTGCGCTCGCCGAAAGCTCGTCGGGCCTATCGGCCTCGGCAACCACTTCGAGCGCCGAGCGGAGCAGCGCGCGCACGCGCCGCGCCTCGGCGGTCAGGCGCTCGCGCTGAGATCCCGCGTCGCGGACGATCGACCGCGCCTCCGCTCGCGCCTCCGAGAGCACGAGGTCGGCCTCCTGCGCGGCGCGCTCCCGCATTTCGTGGGCTGCACGCTCGGCCGAGGTCAGCGTCGTGCGCAGAAGCGCCTCGAGCTCGCGGTGGCGGAGGAGGTCGGCCTCGAGGCGCTCGACCTTGTCCTCGAGCTCGCCCCGCTCGCGCCAGACGACCTCGAAGCTGTCGGCAACGTCCTCCAGCAGCCGGTGCACCTGGGTGCGGCGGTAGCCGAAGAGCCCCCTCCTCAGGCGAACGTGGCGTATCTCGACGGGCGTGTACGACATCTCGGCTCCTTCCGATCGCTCCGCTAGTGGAGCCTCCCGATCAGCCCGACGAGCACCTGGTCGAGGATCACGAGCACGAGCACCCCGACGATCGGTGACAGGTCGAGCGGCCCGATGGGAGGCAGAAAGCGTTTGAACAGGCGCAGGTACGGATCGCAGACGTCCGACAGGAACTGCCGGATCCGGTAGAGCCAGGGCCGATGAGGCAGCTGGAACCACGAGCTCAGGATGTGCACGAAGATCAGCAGGACGTACACGAGGATGAATACGTGCACGAAGTTCTGGATCGCCGACACGACGTCCGCAAGTAGCCCGACCTGGGCGAGGTCGCCCACGCTCAAAGCTTCGCCCCCAGTGCGGACGTTCCTGTGCCCGCGCTCGTCAACACGAGCGGACTGAGCCGTTCGGAGCGTCGGCGAAAGCGGGCTTCGCCCGGCGGAACCGGATGCCGGCCGAGTGGCTCAGGCCTGATTGAAGAAGCCGCGCTCGAGCATGCGGGCGCGCTCCTCCGCCGAGACCTCGACGTTGCGCGGCGTGAGGAGGAACACCTTGTCGGCGACCCGCTGCATCCCTCCGTCGAGCGCGTAGGTGAGACCGCTCGTGAAGTCGATCAGGCGCTTCGAGAGCTCCTGGTCGGTGCCCTGGAGGTTGAGGATCACGGGGATCGCGTCCTTGAACTTGTCCGCGATCTGCTGTGCGTCGTTGAAGCTGCGCGGCAGCACCAGGTGCACGCGCACCGAAGGGACGGCAGCGATCGCGACCGGTCGTGGGCGCGAAGCGGAGCGGAGGAAGCTCGTCCGCGGCGGCGCCTCGGGCTCCGGATCCGTCCAGTCGTCGAACTCCGCGCCGCCCCGCCGCCGGGTCGACAGGCGCCGCACGTTCGGGCGCTCGCTGTAAGTGCGGGAGAGCTCCTCGTTTGTCACGTAGCCGTCCTCGTCCCACTCCTCGTCCTCCTCGGCGATCCCGAAGTAGACGAGCGTGCGATTCCAGAGGTCGCCCACTCCCATCGGCGCCATGTTAACCCCGCAACAACGCCGACCCTACTCGTACGAACGTCGCTCCTTCCTCCACGGCGATCCGGAAGTCCTGACTCGTGCCCATCGAGAGCTCGCGGAGCCCGTGCTCCTGCGCGAGCTCGCGGAGCATCCGGAAGTAGGGACGCGACGCCTCGGGATCCGCCGCGAAGGGCGGCATGGTCGAGAGGCCGCGCACGTCGTAGCAAGCCTCGAGGAGGCGCGGGAGATCCTGCGGCGCGACGCCGGACTTGGTCTCCTCGCCTGCCAGGTTCACCTGGATGAGCGCGGGGACCTCGAGTCGCTGCGCGGCGGATATCGAGTCCAGCGAATGGACGAGCTCGCAGAGCCCTCCGACGAGCTTTGCCTTGCGGCTCTGGAGGTGGCCGATGAAGTGCCAGCGGAACACGTCCCCATAGCGGCCGTGTTTCGCTTGGAGGTCCTGAGCGCGGTTCTCCCCGACGACTTCGACCCCCGCCTCGGCGAGGACGCCCAGCTCCTCCACCGGCACGTACTTCGTCGCGACGACGACGGTGACGGTGGGACCGACCTCCTCCCGCAGCAGCCCGTAGCGCTCGCGAAGCTCCTCAGGCGACGTAGGCGATCACTCCCTGGCGACCGGTCCGAGGACCGTCGCGGCGGTATGAGAAGAAGTGCCGATGCTCGCACGCGGTGCATTGGTCGAGGTGGTCGACGCTGTCGCAGCCCCCCTCCTCCAGCAGGCGCGTGGCCGCGAGGCGAAGGTCGAGGTTCTTTCCCTGCAGCACATCTGCTCCGAATCGCGTCGCGTACGGCCCCGCCACCTCCGGCCCGACCTCGTAGCAGCAGGGGCCGATGCATGGCCCGACGACCGCGGCGACGGGAGCCCCGAGCGCGGCGATGCCGGCCTGCACGATCCCCTCCAGCAGACCAAGCCGCCCCGCGTGGAGCACCGCGGCGGCCGGCGGAGAGCCGTTTGTGCGGACGAGCGCGATCGGCAAACAGTCGGCGGCGAGCGCCAGCAAGGGCAGTCGCGGCGCGTCGGTCCACAGCCCGTCGCCTGGGTAGCCGCGACGGCCGCGGATCGCCTCGTTCACGCGCGCCCCGTGCACCTGTCGGTTCATGGCGAGCGACTCCGGATCGATCCGAGCCTCTCCGCAGACGCGGCGGCGGTTCTCCTCGACATGCACCGGCTCGTCGTCGGTCAAGAGCCCGAGGTTGAGAGAGGCGTACGGGCCGTGGCTCGCACCGCCGATCCTGGTCGTGAAGGCAACGACATAGGGTCCCGGCGCCTGCCAGGAGCGGAGCATCACGTCGGAGCGATCAGCTCGCGGGCGGCTGCGAGCTCCGACTCGCGCCCGTCGAGCTCGCCGTTCAGCTTCCGCTGCCGCAGCTCCCCGAGCACCTCCCCCACGCGCGGCGACTCTCGAAGGCCGAGGTCGGCGAGGTCGGAGCCAGTGATCTCCAGACGGATGTCCTTCAGGCCACGGAAGTACGCACGCAGAGGCTCGAGCTCGGCGAGACCCAGGGCGAAGAGAGGCGCATCCGGTGCGTAGGGCTCGGCCAGCCGAACGACCTCGGCCGCGGAGACAGCCGGGACGGCGAGCAGCTCTACGAGCCGGCGGCCGACGGTGACGGCGGCGGCGATGCGCTCCGCATCGCGCCGGCGGACCTTCAGCTGCTGGAGCCAGTCGTACACCTCCTCGGAGTGCAGGCGGCGGGCGAGGACCGCCAGCCCGAGGCGCCAGTCCGGAACGTCGAGCGCGTACTCGTCCCGCAGCTCCGTCAGGCGGTGAAGAAGCTTGACGCTCTCGGCGTCAGCCGTCAAGCGCGGATGGATCGCACGGTCGAGGCCGAGCTCCCCGAGCCGCGGCAGCGAGTGGTCGACCTCCCCCTCGCCGAGGAGCGCGAGAAGCTCGTCGCGGAGGCGGGCGGATGACAGGTCGCCCACGAGGCCCATCTCGACGCAGCCACGCGCAAGCGCGAGCGTGTGTTCGTCCATCCGGAACCCGTGGCGGTTCTCGTAGCGAACGGCCCGGAAGATCCGAGTTGGATCTTCGATGAACGAGAGGTTGTGGAGGACCCGGATCCGACCGGCTGCGAGATCGGCACGCCCGCCGAAGGGGTCGACGAGACGCCCGAAGTCCTCGCCGCGAAGCGATGCCGCCATGGCGTTGATGGTGAAGTCGCGCCGGTGGAGGTCCTCGCGGATCGTCGCGTACTCGACCGAGGGGAGCGCCGCAGGTGAGTCGTAGAACTCCGTCCGAGCGGTGACGACGTCGACCCGGCTGCCGTCCCCGTACAGGACCGCGGCGCTGCCAAATCTCGGATGAGCCCGCACCCTGCCTCCGAGCGCCGAGGCCAGCGTCCCTGCCAGGGCGATAGCGTCGCCCTCGACGGCGATGTCGACGTCGAAACCGCCCTCGCCGAGCAGGATGTCGCGGACAGTGCCGCCGACCAGGTAGACGCCGGTCTCGTGCTCGCTGGCTGCGGCGACCGCGTCGAAGACCGGCCGGAGCTCAGCGAGCGCTGCGAGATCGCCGGCGATCGACGGCGCCTCCGCGGGGTGCTCGCCCGGCTCCTCACCGAGCGCTGCCAGCACGTCGCTGCGGGTCACGACCCCGACGATCTGGCCCTCCCGGAGGACGGCGACCCTGCTCTCTCCGGCGGCGGTCAGGAGCCGCTGCAGCTCGACCAGCGGCGTGGCCTCCTCGCAGCGTCCCACCCGGGTGCTCATGATGCCGCGCACCGGCGCGTGCGAGAGGTCGTGGCCGACGGCCTTGTCCAGATCCTCGCGGCTCACGGTGCCGACGAGCCGCCCTTGCTCGAGGACGAGGATGCCGCTCTGGCGGTGGCGCTGGCAAGCGATCATCGCCTGTGCAACCGTCTCGTCCGGCGAGATCGAGCGCACGGGGCCCGACATGACGTTTGCGGCGGTGACGGCCGTGCGGACGGCGCCGGCGAGCCCCTGGAGCAACGTCTGGCGGGCCTCGCCGAGGCCCCCGCGAAACGTCGCCGAGGCCGCCTGAGCATGGCCGCGGCCGCCGAGAGCGGAAGCCAGCGCGCCGGCGTCGAGCTCGGGAATGCGGCTCCGTACGACCGCGAAGACGCGGTCCTCCATCTCCACGAGCAGCGCGAGCGCCCGGCACTCGGTCAGGTCGACGATCTTGTGGGCGAGCGTCGAGATGCCCTCGACGTAGGAGGGCCAGGAAACGGCACCGACCAGCACCTCGACGCCGGCCGTCGCCACAGGCTCGAGGCGATCGAGGAGCGCGTTCAGGAGACTCCGCTCGCCCTCCCCGAGCGGCGTGTGCAGGTGGTCGGCGACGACCTGCTGGCGGGCTCCGTGGCGCAGGCACCACGCCAGGGCCTCGGCGTCGCGCGTCGTCGTCGAGGAGTGCGTGAGCGAGCCGGTGTCCTCGTGGATGCCCAGTGCGAAGATCGTCGCCTCGAGGGGGGTGATCTCCACGTTGCGCTCGGCGAGGACGGCGACGAGCGTCGTCGTCATCGCGCCGTCGGTCGAGAGAACGGCCGTGTCGGGATTCGCCCAGTCCGGAAGCTCCTCCCCGTGATGGTCGAACACGACCTTCTCGACTCGCGGGTTGAGCACGACCTCCTCGAGGGAACCGAGCCGCGAGGCGTCGACGGTCTCGACGACGATCAGTCGTCTGATGGCCTCCAGCTCGAGCTGGGTCGCGTCGACGACCTCGAGCTCGTCGGCGTAGAGCCGGTAGAGCTCGCGGACGTTGCGGTTCAGCGAGCCGGTGAGGCAGACGACCGCGCCGGCATAGAGGCGGCGGGCCGCGACGGCGGCCGCGAAAGCGTCGAAATCCGTGTTGCCATGGGTGACGATGACCTGCTCGGCGCGCATGCGCCCATTGTGCCTTCGTCGCCCGCCGCCGCCCACGGCGCGGGGCCTCAGAGGAGCGCGATCGCCTCGATCTCGACGAGCGCGCCCGAGGGCAGAGCCGCCACCTCGACCGTCGCGCGCGCCGGCGGCGTCTCACCGACGTGCCGGGCGTAGACCTCGTTCATCGCCTGGAAGTCGCCGAGGTCGGTGAGGAAGACTGTCGTCTTGACGAGGTGCTCGAGTCCCGAGCCGGCTGCATGGAGGATCGCGGCGAGGTTCGCCAACACCTGCTCCGTCTGCTCCGCAACGGCCTCGCCTATCAGCTCGTGAGTCCCAGGGCGCAGCGCGAGCTGTCCCGAGACGAAGACGAACCCGTTTGCACAGATCGCCTGCGAGTACGGCGCGCCCCGGTAGGGCGCCGGCGCCGCCTCGGTCTTGACGACGGACTTCTCACTCATCGCGTTCCCTCCTTGCGCCGCGGCCGGCACGCCTGCGCGAGCGCGACGCCGAGAGCCTTGAAGATCGCATCCAGCACGTGCTGCGGGTCGTCGCCGTCGATCAGCCGGATGTGGAGCGTCAGACCGGCCGCGGCCGCGAGCTCCGAGAGGAACTGCGACACGAGGTCGGTCGAGAGGCCGCCGACGCGCTCGTCGGAAAGATCGACGTTGGAGACGACGAGCGGCCGGCCCGAGGCCTCGAGGGCGACGTGCGCAAGAGCATCCTCGGCCGGGACGACTCCGGACCCGTGGCCGCGCGCGTCCTCGCTGCGCAGGGGGTCGGCCAGGAGCCGGCCGAGTGCGGCGGCCGCGGCCGCGACTTCCGCCCCGGCGTCCCCCGGCTCCACCTCGAGGACGAGGTCGAACGCGGCGTGACGCGCCAGGAGGCCGAGGAGGTGGTCGAGCACCGGGAGCCCGGTGGCGATGTTCCCGCGACCTCGTTCGTCGAGCGCGGCATGGACGCGGAGCCGCTCTTGCACCATCAGGCCTCGACGCGTTCGATCCGCGCGCCGAGCTCGCGGAGCCGCTCGTCGATCCGCTCGTAGCCGCGGTCGATCTGCCAGATGTTGCCGATCGTGGAGGTTCCCTCGGCGCAGAGGCCGGCGATGAGCATCGCCATCCCCGCGCGGATGTCGGGGCTGACCATACGCTCTCCATACAGCTTGGCCGGGCCGGTCACGACTGCGCGATGCGGGTCGCAGAGGACGATGCGGGCTCCCATGTTGACGAGCTTGTCGACGAAGAAGAGCCGGCTCTCGAACATCTTCTCGAAGATCAGGATCGTCCCCCGCGCCTGCGTCGCGACCGTCAGTGCGATCGAGGTGAGGTCGGCCGGGAACGCCGGCCAGATGCCACTCTCGATCTTCGGAATCTGACCGCCCAAGTCATCCTGGACGACGAGCTCCTGGTCTGGAGGGACGCGCACGGTCGTTCCCTCGAGCTCGACCTCAACCCCGAGCCGCGCGAACGCCGGCAGGATCGCCACCAGGTCGTCTTCGCGAACGTCCTCGACCGTGATCTCGCCTCCGGTCACCGCCGCGAGCCCGATGAAGCTGCCGACCTCGATGTGCTCGGGGCAGACGCGGTGGGAGCCACCCTCGAGGTGCTCCACACCCTCGATCCGGAGGACGTTCGACCCGATGCCCTCGATGTGGGCGCCAAGGGAGACGAGGAAGCGGCAGAGATCCTGGATGTGCGGCTCGCAAGCGGCGTGCGTCAGCCGCGTCTCGCCCTCCGCGAGGACGGCGGCCATGATCGCGTTCTCCGTGCCCATCACGCTCGCCTCGGTGAGGTAGACGTGGCGGCCGCGCAGGCCGGCCGTCCGCATCTCGTAGTGCCCGTCCACCTCGATGTCGGCGCCGAGCTCGACCAGCGCGTGGATATGAGTGTCGAGCTGGCGACGCCCGATCACGTCCCCGCCGGGCGGAGGGACGCTCGCCCGGCCAACGCGTGCGAGGAGGGGACCAGCCAGCAGGAAGGAGGCGCGGATCCTGCTGCAGAGCTCTGCGTCGAGCTCGCTGCGCTCGACCGAGCGGGCGTGCACGCGAACCTCGTTACGACTCTCCCAGCCGACCTCGACACCGAGGTCCTCGAGCAGTGCCATCATCGTCTCGACGTCGCGGATGTGCGGCACGTTCGAGAGGAGCACGGGCTCGCTCGTCAGGAGGCAGGCGGCAAGGATCGGCAGCGCCGCGTTCTTGTTCCCCGCAGCGCGGACGCTGCCCTGCAACGGGTAACCACCTTCGATCACGAAGGACTCCATCAGGGCGTCGGCGACTGCGGTCTGGGGCATTGTCGGCGCTCGCGCCCCGGGGTCGAGGTTGGAGCGCCGACTATCCTAGTCCACCCGATGGACGTGAACCGCGACCGGGCCTGGGCCACCCTGACGCGTTACACCCGGAGTGAGTCGCTCCGGCGGCACGGCCTCGCCGTGGAGGCAGCGACGCGCGCCTATGCCCGGCGTTTCGGCGGGGACGAGGAGCTCTGGGGCGTCACCGCGCTGTTGCACGACTTCGACTGGGAGATGCACCCGACCCTCGATCAGCATCCGCAGGACGGCGCGCCGATCCTGCGCGACGAGGGCTATCCGGAGGTCGTTATCGAGGCGATCCTCTCCCACGCCGAGCACCTCCACCTGCCCCGGGACACACCGCTCAAGAAGACGCTCTTCGCGTGTGACGAGCTGTCAGGCTTCATCCACGCCTGTGGCCTCGTTCGCCCGGACGGGATCGAGACGCTCGAGCCGCGCTCGGTGCGAAAGAAGCTGAAGCAGCCGTCCTTCGCCGCCGGCGTCAACCGCGACGACGTCGTCAACGGCGCCGCCGAGCTCGGAGTCGAGCTCGATGAGCACGTCGCCTTCGTCACCGAGGCGCTGCGCCCGATCGCGGGCGAGCTCGGCCTGCGGGAAGGGTCGGCGCCCGAGCACGGCGCTACCCGGGACCGCCCGACCTAGAGTCCACTGCGTCGACCAGCCGCTCGAGGTCGCGATCACTCGTCCAGTAGCCGCACGAGACGCGCACGTAGCCGGTACCGGGAAGGTCGCGCACGACAACGCCAGCCGCGCCGAGTCGACGTACCACCTCCGAGGGCTCCTCCGAGGGAACGAAGGAGACGAGCGTCGCCTGTTCTGGCGCCGTCACGACCTGATAGCGCTCCGCCAGGAGCTCCCGGCAGCGGCTCGCCGTCGTCCGGGCGCGCTCGAACCGCCAACCCGGTGCCGAAGCGATTGCCACTTCGAGCGCCGCCAGCGAGGGCACCGCGATCCAGCCGGAGTCGAAACGGTCGGCGGCCTCGCGGGCCGTGAACGCCCCGGTCGGCTCGTGCGCCGCCTGCGAGAAGTAGCTTGGCCGCGCGACGCGCAGGGACTCGGGGTCGGCGACGTACAGCGCACCGGTCACGTCGGGGCCGCAGAGCCACTTCTGCCCGGACACGGTGTAGAAGTCGAAAGGTTGTGCGTCGACCTCGATCGCGCCGACCGACTGCGCGCCGTCGACGAGCACCGGCAGGCCGGTCAGCTCCCTCAGCTCGCGTACCGGGAGCATGTTTCCCGTTGTCCAGGCGACATGCGAGAGCGCCAGGAGCTTCGTTGCCGGACGAACCGCCGAGAGGATCGCCGCGAGCGCCTCCTCGGCCGGCCGCTCACGCACGCGCGCGACGCGGACCCGGGCGCCGGAGGCGTGTAGCGGGCCGAGGAGGCCGAAGTGCTCGACGTCGGTCGTCACGATCTCGTCCTCCGCTCCGAGGTCGAGGCCGGCGAGGACGATGTTGCAGCCGTCGGTCGTCGAGGAGGTGAGCGCAATCTTCGAGGGGTCGACGTGGAGCAGCCCTGCGATGAGGGCTCGGACGCGGGTGCGCAGCGCGAGCATCTGCTCGATGTAGGCGTGGCCACCACGCCCCTCCTCCAGGTCGATCCGCGTCCGCGCCGTCGCTGCCTCGACGGTGGCGCGGGCGAGCGGGCCCATGCTCCCCGCGTTCAGGTACGCGGAGCGCTCTAGAACGGGAAAGGCGGCTCGCGCTTCCTCAAAGGTCATCGATCGTCACCTCCACCGGCGCGTGGTCGGACAGAAGCGCGCCCGCAAGCTCCCGTCGCTCCCGCGGCCACGTAATCGGGGCCGACGACGAAGCGCCCCGGACGAGCACGTGGTCGAGCCATGGTCCGGGTTGCGAGAACCCCCACTCCTCGGCGGCCAGCGCTCGAAGCGCCGGCGAGCCTGGCGTCAGGTTGAAGTCGCCCGCCAGCACGCAGAGCTCCTTCGGGGCGGCGATCGCGTCGACGAAGGTGGCGGCTCGCAGCACCTCGAAGTCCGGGACCTGCGGGTTGGGATGCGCCGAAGCGTGGAGGTTTCCGATCACGAGCGTTCGCTCCCCGGCGCGCACGCGGAGTGCCTGGCACATTCGCCGCTCCTTCGCCCAGGCGAACTGCTGGCGCAGGCTCAGGCCGAGCGCCGCCCCTTCGCGCCGCCGGAACGAGAGCGGGTTCAGTTCCAGCGTCCGCTGCCCGAGGACTTGTAAGCCACGGCGGACGAGGATCGCGTTCGCCTGGCCGTTGAGCGCGGAGCGCAGGACGCCCGGGTGTAACGCCGTCATCGCCTTGCCCACACCGGCACCGAGTGGCGCGTGCCGCGCGACCGAGCCGAAGGCCTGCATCCCGCTCCATTCCGCGAGGCTCGGGAGTCCCCACACCGGCACCTCCTGAAGGCAGACCAGGTCGGGGTCGTCCTGCGTCGCGAGCCGCACCATCCGTTGGAGGTGGGCCTGGTGCCCCGGCGGCTTCGTGTTCCCGTGGAAGAGGTTCCAGGTGCGGACGAGCACGATCCGCCCACCCTAGAGGCCGGCGGCGAAGCCGCCGACGATCGTCCCGTAAGCGAGGTGGAGGACGAAGGTGACGAGTGCGGTCTGGCGACCGTAGTTGACGAGCATGAAGCCGGGTGGCTCGAGAAGCGGCGTGTCCTCCGCGTCCGACCAGGGTGTCCCCATTCGCGGATGGACCGCGGCCAACGCCACATTGACGAGGCCGCCGCCCGCGAAGAGTGCGTGCACGGCTCCGAGCGCAAGGCCGAAGAGCCAGCCCGCCCGCCCCACGGCGAAGAACACGGCTGCGTACACGAGGGCGAAGAGGAGCCCGTTGGCGAAGTGGACGACGAAGCCAATGAAGCTCGCGCGGCGCCGGTCGCCCGTGAAGAAGGTGCCCAGCAGGAGCGGGAAGTCCATGCGCGTGATGCCTGTCTCCTGGGCGAGGCGGAGGCCGCTCGTCAGGATCACCGTTCCGACCGCGCCGCCGGCAAGCGCACCCCAGACGGTCATGTTTCCACCGCCGCAGGCGACGCCTCAGCGATCATGCCGCCCCCAGCGCCTGCTCGAGCGTGAGAGCGGCGTTGATCAGGCCGAGGTGCGTCAGCCCCTGGGGAAAGTTCCCCAGAAACTCGTGCGTCCGCGTGTCGATCTCCTCCGAGTACAGCCCGACGTCGTTCGCCAGAGCGCAGAGCTCCTCCATGAGGGTCTCAGCCTCGTCGACCCGCCCCGCCCTCGCAAGGGCGCTGACGAGCCAGAACGAGCAGGTGAGGAAGGCGCCCTCCTCGCCCGGGTCACCGACGCCGTCCTCGCCGAGATAGCGGTGGACGAACGGACCTCGCTTGAGCTCGCGGATGACCGCGTCAATCGTTCCGAGCATACGGGGACTCGTGGCCGAGACGCACTCCAGCATGGGCATCGTCAACAGGCTCGCGTCGAGCTCCCGCAGGTTGGGTGCTCGGATGTAGCTGCCCTTCTCCTCGTCCCAACCGTGCGTCTCGTAGAAGTCCCGCACCTCCTCGGCGGCCGCGTCCCAGCGTCGCCTGCGGTCCGGGATGAATCCCTCCTTCGCCAGCCTCGATGCTCGCTCGAGTGCGACCCAGCACATGGCCTTCGACTGAGTGAAGTGCGTCGGCTCGCTTCTCACCTCCCAGATCCCCGAGTCGGGCTCGCGCCAGATCTCGGCGACGAGATCGGCGATCTTGGCGACTTCCTTCGCCGTGTCGGCGTCGAGCCGCCCGACCTCCGAGGCGTACAGCCAGATCGCCCCGAGGACGCCGCCGTAGACGTCGAGCTGGGTCTGGGCGGCCGCCCCGTTCCCCACGCGGACCGGCCCCGATGCGCGATAGCCGCGCAAGGCCTCCAACTCACGCTCCGGCGCATGAGCGCCGCCGTTTACGCGATAGAGGATCTGGAGGCGCGGCTGGGTCAAGCGGGATGCGTGCATCAACCACCAGAAGAACGAGTGCGCCTCCTCGTGGTAGCCAAGCCGCACGAGAGCCTCGAGCGACCAGGCCGAGTCGCGCAGCCAGGTGAAGCGGTAGTCCCAGTTGCGCTCGCCGCCGAGCTCCTCGGGGAGCGAGGTGGTGGGCGCGGCCACGATCGCCCCCGAGGGCGCGTAGACGAGGAGCTTCAGCACGAGTGCGCTCCGGACGACGAGTTCGCGCCAGCGCCCTGCATAGTGCGCCCTCCCGCCCCAGTTCTCCCAGAACCGAACCGTCCTCTCGATCCGGCGCTCCACGTCGCTCCGCGTGCTGAGCACCGCCGGCTCCTGGTGGGCGGCCGCCAAGGCGAGCAGCCCGGGGATCCCGGGACGTGCGTTGAACTCGCCCGCGATCGACGAATCGCCCCGCTGCGGCTCACCCGCGTCCCAGGCTTCGAGGACGAGCGCGTCGTGGCCCGCAGTCGCAAAGAGGCGACCGGCCCGCCGGTCGATCCTGGTGTCGCTCTCGCCGTAGCGGAAGCGCGGCTCCACGAGCCAGCGCATGCGCACCTCCCCCTCGAGGGCCTCGACTTTCCGGACGAGCTCGCGCAGCGGTGCCAGGGTTGGCTCGTCGGTCAGCGTCATCAGGTCGGTGACCCTGACGCGCCCGGAAGGCGTGGTGAAGGTCGTCTCGAGGACATTGGTCCCGGCCCTGTAGTGGCGCTCGACCTCGAAGGGCTCGATCGGCGCGAGCCGGAACGAGCCCCCCCGCTCGTTGTCGAGGATGCGTGCGAAGACCGACGGCGAGTCGACGTCCGGCAGGCAGAGCCAGTCGACCGACCCGTCCTTTGAGACGAGCGCGCTCGTCCGGCCGTCCCCGATCAGCGCGTAGTCGCGGATAGGCGCGTAGCCGTCGTCCCCTCGCACGGCCCGCATCTTCGCGGCTACGCGAGGCCGCGGCGCGTAGAAACGCTCAGCGGTGACCGAAGTGATGTGCCGCCGGAAGTGCCGAGATCAGCTCGGCCTCGCCGGCGACCCGCCGTGCGAGGGGCGCGAGGGTCTCGAGCTCCCGAACGAGGACGTTCTGGTTCCGGCCGACTCGCTCGAACCGTCCACGGGCGAGGAGGAGCGGCTCCCCGCGGACGAGCGGCCGGTAGCTCTCGTACACCTGCGGCGGAACGATCAGGTTCATCTGGCCGTGCTCGTCCTCGAGCAGCATGAAGACGACGCCGTGTGCCGTCGCCGGGCGCTGCCGCGCGACCGCCATCCCCGCGACCGCGACTTGCTCGCCGGCGGAGAGAGTCCCGAGTTCCTCGCTCGACACGACCTCGGCCGGCAGGTGAGGCCGCAGGAGGAGGAGCGGGTGCATGCCCACGGACAGGCTCGTCTGACGGTAGTCGGCGAGCATCCGCTCCCAGTCGGTCTGCTCTGGCAGCTCCGGTGTTGCGGTCGTCGCCTCGAGCGGGAGCGCGAGCTGGCGCTCCTCCCCGCTCGTGCCCGGTACCGCCTGCGAGCGCGGGACGAGGCCGAGCTGCCACAGCAGGCGACGGCGCTCGCCGAACGCGTCACAGGCACCCGCCGCGACGAGCGCCTCGAGCGCCTGGCGGTCGCCCGGCGCTCGCTGGGTGAGGTCGCGCATGCCTCTGAAGTGGCCGCCGCGCTCCCGCTCCGCGACGAGAGCGACGGCTTGGGCCTCGCCGAGCGAGCGGATGTAGCCGAGGCCGACACGGACGGCTCTGTTCTCGATCGCGCACTTCGCGGCGCTCAGGTTGACGTCCGGGGGAAACACCCCGACGCCGCGCCGCTGCCCGTCGCGGACAAGGCTCGCCGGCGGATAGAAGCCCATCGGCTGCGCGTTCAGGAGGGCGCAGAGGAACTCGGGCGGATGATGGTGGCGGAGCCAGGCCGACTGATAGGCGAGCAGGCCGAACGCGGCGGCGTGCGACTTCGGGAAGCCGAAGCCGGAGAAGCCGGCAAGCTTGTCGTAGACGCGGTTCGCGGTCTCCTGGTCGACCCCGTTTCCGGCGGCGCCCTCGACGAACCGGCCGCGGAACGCCTCGATCGCTTCCTCGCTTCGCTTCCGGCTCATCGCGCGGCGCAGCCCCTCGGCCTCGCCGACGGTGAAGGCGGCCAGCGCCATCGCTACGTCGAGCACCTGCTCCTGGAAGACGACGACGCCGAGAGTCTCGCGCAGCGGCTCGGCGAGCAGCGGGTGATCGACCGGCGGCACGAAACCCGGTTCCTCGCGGAGCCGCCGGCGGTGCTCGATGTACGGGTGCACGGCCTTCCCCTGGATCGGACCGGGCCGGACGAGGGCGACCTCGACGGTGAGGTCGTCGAGGTTCTCAGGCCGTGTCCGGAGAAGCATCTGCATCTGCGCCCGGCTCTCGATCTGGAAGACGCCGACCGTGTCGGCCTCCTGGATCTCGGCGTAGACAGCCGGGTCGTCGAGGGGGATCCGAGAGAGATCGATTGGAGCCCCGCGCAGCTCCGAGATCGTCTCGACGCACTCCTCGACCGCGGAGAGCATCCCCAGGCCGAGCAGGTCGATCTTGAGGAAGCCGGCGTCCGCGCACGAATCCTTGTCCCACTGGCACAACTGCCGCCCGGCCATGGCCGCCGGCTGCACGGGAACGAGCTCGACGAGCGGGCGGCTCGAGATCACCATTCCGCCAGGGTGCTGCGAGATGTGGCGCGGCAGGCCCGCGATCTCGAAGCACGCCTCGGTGAAGGCGCGCCAGCGTGGCGAGGCAAGCCTGCGCTCCCCGCCCGGAAGCAGCGCCACCTCCTCCCCCACCCGCTTCGCGTTCCACCCCTCCGTGAGCCGTGCGAGCCGCTCGAGCTCGCCGAATGGAAGTCCCAGCGCCTTGCCGACGTCGCGGATCGCCCCGCGAGACCGGTAGGTGGCGAAGCTCGCCACGAGCGCCGCGTGCTCGCGCCCGTAGCGCTCGGTGACACCGACGATCAGCTTCTCCCGGATGTCGCGCGGGAAATCGAGGTCAATGTCCGGCACCGTCCGAAGCTCGCGATTCAGGAACCGGCCGAGGGAGAGTCCGGCCTCGACGGGATCGACGTGCGAGAGGCCGGTGAGGTAGCAGACGATCGAGCCGACCGAGCTTCCCCGGCCCCGTCCCGGCGGAAGGACGCGCCGCGGGGAGTCGACACCTCTGACCTCGACCGCGATCTCGGCCGCAAGCTCGAGCACCTCCCAGTGGAGGAGGAAGAAGCCGGCGAAGCCGAGCTCGTCGATCAGCGCGAGCTCCTCGTCGAGCCGCTGACGCGCCTTTCGCTTATTGCCGTTCGCACCGCCGTAGCGCTCATCGAAGGCGCGGTCGCACACGCGTCTCAGCTGGACGGACGCCGGCTCGGTGCCGTCGCTGAAGTCGGGGTAGCGGTACCCGAGCTCCCGGGTCAGGTCGAACTCCAGGCGCTCCGCGAGCTCGGCGGTGCGCGCGACCGCGGCCGGGTCGTCCGGGAAGCGCTCCGCCGCCTCCGCCGGCGCCAGCAGGACGCATTCGCGGTTGCCACGGCGCTCCTGCTCGCACCCGTCGAGGGAGGTTCGCTCACGGATCGCGACCAACACGTCCTGAAGCCGTGCCCGCCGCTCGTGGTGGGCGTGCACGTCGCCGGTGGCTACCGTCGCGACGCGCAGCGTCCCGGCGAGATCGCGGAGAGCGGCATTCCGGCTCGCGTCCCCGCGCTCGTACGGGCGCTGCAGCTCCACGAAGAAGCGATCGCGCCCGAACGCTCCGGCAACCCTCGCCGCCGCGTTCGGATCGCGGACGGCGAGGCCGCGTCGCGCGCACCCCGAGAGGCAGACGAGGCCCTCGCGATGCTCGAGGAGAAGCTCGAGGTCGAGCGCCGGTGCCAGGGGACCTCGCTCCTCTCGTCCCGGCACCCGTGTCCCGGCATGCGCGGCGGTGAGGAGGCGGCAGAGGTTCGCGTACCCGTGCTGGGTCTCGACGAGGAGCGTAAGGTGCGAGCCGTCGGCGAGCGTGACCTCGGCGCCGGTGATCGGGCGCACGCCGAAGGCCTTCGCCGCGTGGGCGAACTCGAGCGATCCGTAGACGCCGTCGTGGTCGGTGAGCGCGAGCGCGGAGTAGCCGAGCTCGGCGGCACGCGCCACGAGCTCCTCAGGCTGTGAGGCACCGTCGAGAAACGAATACGACGAGTGGGCGTGCAGCTCGACATAGGTCATGATCCGCCGCGTTGGAGGTAGGCGAGTCGATGGAGCCGAGGAAGTGCTACGACGAGATCGCGGACGATCTCGTCGCGCAGAACGCCGATGTCGAGCTCGGGCAGATGATGGGGATGC
>JBBQDZ010000008.1:0-27114 GCA_038320185.1 Gaiellales bacterium | reverse complement strand
CGAGGCCGCGGTTACCCTCGTTCAGCCGTACGCACCGCACGTGGCCGAGGAGCTCTGGGAGCGGCTGGGCAGAGAACGTCTCTGGGAGCAGCCCTGGCCTGTCGCCGATCCAGCGTTGCTCGAGCGGGAGAGCTTCGAGCTTGTGGTCCAGGTGAACGGGAAGCTACGTGATCGCATCCGGGTCTCGACTGTTCTGGCAGAGGAGGAGCTCGTCGCGCGGGCGAAGGCCTCGACGCGGGTCCGGGCCCACCTCGACGGCAAAGAGCTCCGGCGCACGATCGTCGTACCGCGCAAGCTCGTGAACTTCGTACTCGCTTGAACCGAATCGGCGGCTGTGGGCTGCAGGACTGAAGGACTCACCCGGAAAGGAGGACCCGGGCACCTTCCGAAGCGGCTCCCTTAGCGGATGCCGGTGTCGATCGAGAAGTCGATCCGGTCCAGATGTCCCGCCCGGATCTTGACGCGCGCCGGATACGGCGCCGATCTCGGCCAGGTGTTCCCGTCGAGGCTCACGCTGTAGATCGACGCGGGGACGAGGATCCGGTACTCGCCCATGTCGTTTGTGCGCACCCGTACCGGCGCAGCCCCCTCTCGGCGGAAGGTGAGCGTGAGCTTGGCTGCGGGAGCGTCACAGGGCACCCCGGTGCGGCACACCGGCGTGATCGGCCCTTTTCGCACCACCCCGTGCAGGCCGGTGGGAGGGGCTCCGCGCCCTGTGGCTGCGCCCACACCGGCGACGACGGACGCCAGGGCAAGACCGGCAATGGCAAGCGGTGAGAGTCGAAGCACCAAGCGCACGGAAACATCATGCCGGATCCGGGCGCTTCCCGTGCGATTCGTCACAGAACTGTCTCGAATCCGTCTCGAACTCGTTACAGGTCAGTTGTCAAACTAGGCGACATGGATCGCCTCCCGCTCTCCCGATCAACCCTGCTGGCACTCGTCGCCTCGGCCGCGCTCGTCCTCTTCTTCGCCGGCCGGTATCTCGTCGCGACGGGGACGCCTGAGCCGGCGCGCGCGATCACCCCGGTGGCTGCTCTCCCCGCGAGGAACCGCGTTCCGTCCATCGTCGTCCACGTGGTCGGTGCGGTGCGGCGCCCCGGCCTGTACCGCCTCCGTCAGGGTGGCAGGATCGCTGATGCCGTCGGCCGGGCCGGCGGACCCTCGAAAGGCGCCGACATCGAGCTCATCAATCTCGCGGCTCCTCTTGCCGACGGCGAGCAGGTCGTCGTGCCCCGACGTCAGCAGTCGGGGGCCGCAGGCGCTGGCTCCGGCTCGACTGGCTCCGGCGCGGCGGCGGCAACCTCCGGGCCGATCCATCTCAGCACGGCCACGATCGACCAGCTGGACACTCTGCCGGGAGTGGGCCCGGTGACCGCGCAGAAGATCGTCGACTACCGCACGGCACACGGCGCCTTCTCGTCCGTCGACGAGCTCGACGCCGTGCCCGGCATCGGGCCGACACGCCTCGACGAGCTGCGCGATCTCGTCGCGCCATGAGCCGGATCGTGCGGCTGGGGGCCACCCCGCACCTGCTCGTCGCGGCTCTCTGTGCCGGCATCGCAGTCGCGAATCTCGCGCGGGTGGGACATCTGCTCGCAGTGGGCGCGGTGGCGTCCGCGGCGGGCCTCCTCGGCGCCGCTTGCCCGGGTGAGGCCCGGATCCTCGGGCTCGCCGTTGGGCTCGTGCTGGCAGGGTGGGGTTGGGGAAGCGCACGCCTCGATGCGCTCGACCAAAGCCCGCTGCTCTCGGAGGTCGGGCGCGCGGAGCGAGCCCTCGTCGTCGTCACGGGGCCGACGAAGCTAGCGACGTTCGAGCTGCGCGCCCCCGGCGAGGTTCTTCGATGGCACAGGACGAAGTTGCGGGAGCCGGTCCAGCTCGAGCTCCCGCGTGGTCGCCCTCCGCCGCAGGGCGCGAGACTCGAGGTGCTCGCGGAGGTCGCGCTCCCGCGCGGTCCCTCCCACGGCTTCGACGAGCGCCGCTATCTCCGACGCCGCGGAATCCACGTCGTCCTGCGCGTCGACCGCTGGCACCTGGTGGGTCGGCGCGGCGGCCTCGGTGCTGTTGCCGACCGCATCCGCTCGAGCATCGAGGCAGCGCTTCGGTCAGGCACGAGAGGCGAGCGCCGTGCCCTCCTCGTCGGCGTCGTCCTCGGCGACGACAGCGGCCTTTCGCGGCGTCTTCGCGATCGGTTCCGGGCCTCGGGTCTCTACCACCTGCTGGCGGTGTCCGGGCAGAACGTGGCCCTGCTCGCCGGCGGGGCGCTCGCGCTCGCGTGGCTCCTCGGGGTCTCGCGTTGGATCGGTGAGCTCGCTGCCATCGCCGGTATCGCCGGGTACGTGCTCGCTGTCGGCGCGCAGCCGTCGATCGTCCGCGCAGGGATCGCCGGTGCCCTCGGGTCTCTCGCGTGGCTCACTGCCCGGCAGCGGGATCGGTGGTACTTCATGCTGCTCGGAGCGCTCGCGCTGCTTGCCTGGAACCCGTATGCGTTCCTCGACGCGGGCTTCGAGCTCTCCTTCGGAGCCGTGGTTGCGATCTTCACCCTCGCTCCCTGGCTTCGCCGCAGGCTCGAGGGCTATCCCGTGCCCTCCGGGCTCGCCGAAGTCCTTGCCGTGACGTCCGCCTGCAGCGTCGCGACGGCGCCGATCGTCTGGCTTCAGTTCCGGGCGCTCCCTCTCCTGGCGGTTCCGGCGAACGTCCTGGCCGCTCCGGCGATGATCCCATTGCTCGGGCTGGCCTTCCTCGCGGCGGCCATGCATCCGCTCTCTCCCGGTGCTGCGGTCTTGCCTGCAGCGCTCGCCGGCTGGTGCGCGAGCTATCTCGCGTGGTGTGCGAAGCTGTTCGGCGGCCTTCCGTTCGCGCAGATCAACGGGGCACCAGCGGCCTGCCTGCTGCTGGCCGGAGCCGCCGTGGCCGCGGCCTATGCTTGGAGACGGTGCCGGATGAGCTGAAGCCCGTTTATCTCCTTTGCGGGAACGATCGGCCGAAGATCGTCAGGGCGCTCGAGCGGCTGCGCAGCCGCTTTGCCGCCGACGCGATCGAGTTCTTCCTCGCAACGGAGGCGAGCGGCTCCGATTTGGCGGCGGCGTGCAACGCACTCGGCCTCTTCGCCGACGCCGGCCGTCTCCTCGTGGTCGAGCAGGCGCAGGAGTGGAAGGCTGCCGACGCGAAGTCGCTCGCGACGTATCTCGACAGTCCTGCGCCCGCGACGGTCGTCGCGCTCGTAGCCGGCGAGCTCAAGCCGGATTCGCCGCTCGCGAAAGCGTGCGCAAAGGGAGGTGACGTCCTCGCCTACGACGTCGCGAAGCGCGAGCTGCCACGCTGGGTCGCAGAGCACTTTGAGCGGCTGGGGGTGAAGGTAAGCCGGGAGGTCGCGCAAGCGCTCGTCGAGGTGGTCGGCGAAAACCTCGACGAGCTCGCGAGCGAGATCCAGAAGCTGGCGACCTGGGCTGGCGAGGAGCCTCTGACACAACAGGACGTCCATGCACTCGTCGCGGCCCGGGCCGAGACCTCCTCCTTCGCGCTCACCGACTCATGGGGAAAGCGCGACGTCGCCGGCGTCTTGCGGGCAGCCGAAGGCCAGCTCGAGCAGGCGTCCGACCCGAGGCGCGAGCTCACCCGCCTCGCCGCCACGCTTGCGAGCCACGTCTCACGCGTCAGGTCGTGCCAGGCGCTCGACGAGCAGGGCGTACCAGCACGCGAAGCGGCCGCACGGCTCAAGCGCCATCGCTTCTACGTCGAGAAGCTCTACGCCCAGGCGAGAAACTTCGGCGTCGAGGAGCTGCGAGGCGCGGTGGTGCAGCTAGCAGCTCTCGACCGGGCGCTGAAGGGCGGCAGCCGCCTGGCAGGGGAGCTGGAGCTCGAGCGGGCGCTCGTCGATCTGACCCGCGGGGAGCCCGCCGCCGGCGCTCGTTCGGGATAAAGCGCCAGGGAGCGCTAGACCGAAGGCCGCACGAGCCGCGCTGCGCTGGCCTTCTTGCGTGACGCGGTGTTGCGGTGGATCGCACCGCGGGCGGCGGCCTTGTCGATCCACCGAACAAGCTCACGATGCTCACGAGCGATCGTGTTGGCATCGCCGTCCCCGACGGCGGTCTCCAAGCGCTTCGTCAGCGTCTTGACGGTCGAGCGGTAGCGCAGGTTTTGCAGCCGCTCGCGCGCGGCGGTGCGTACCCGCTTCTCCTGTTGCTTGATGTTCGGCATCTCGTGAAAACGCCCGCTGCATGCGGGCGCGAGGATGGTACCAAAGCGCGCGTGCAGGCGGTCTTCTCGCTCGAGTCGTGGCCGAGGCCCTCCCTATACTCGCCGCGTGGACGAGCCCGGAGCGGGTCGGCGGCTCGCGTGGTCGACCGCGATCTTCTCCCTCGCGACGGGCCTCTCACGCATCCTCGGCCTCGTCCGCGAGATCATCGCGGCCTACTACTTCGGCGCGGCCGGCCGCATCAATGCCTTCACAGTCGCCTTCCAGGTGCCGAATCTGGTGCGCGCGCTCGTCGCAGACGCCGCGCTCTCATCCGCGTTCGTGCCGGTCTTCAGCGAGCTGCTGGAGAAGGGCGAGCGGAAGCGCGCGTGGCGTGTCGCGTCGAGCCTGTTCTGGCTGATGTTGCTCGGGCTCGGCGCTCTGACCGCCCTGTTCATCGTCCTGGCGCCGCTCGTGATCGCTCCGTTCGGCGACCCCGGCGGCGATCGCTCGCTCGCCGTCGGGCTATCCCGCGTCCTGTTCCCGATCGTCGCGCTCCTCGGCGTCTCCGGAATCGTCGTCGGAATCCTCAACAGCTACGAGCACTTCAGCGTCCCGGCGTTGACGCCCGTCTTCTGGAACCTCGCGATCATCGCGGGCCTCGCACTCGGCGTCCCCCATGCCGGTTCGATCGACGCCAAGCTGTACGTCTACGCCGTCGCGATCCTCGCGGGCACCGTGATCCAGGTGCTGCTGCCGCTGCCGTGGCTCCGCGGTCGGGACGGACATCTCCAGCTCGTCATCGACTGGCGCGATCCCGCGGTCCGGCGCGTCTTCGCGCTGATGGTGCCGGTGACGCTCGGCCTCGGCCTCATCAACTTCAACGCCGTGATCGATTCCCTTTTCGCCTCGCGGCTGATCGACCCGCAGCTCTCTCCGAACGCGATCGACAAGGCCTTCCGCATCTACATGCTCCCGCAGGGGATGTTCTCGGTGGCCGTCGCGACGGTGCTCTTCCCGTCGCTCGCCCGGCTGGCGGCGCGCGGCGACCTCGACGGCTTCCGCCGCACCGTTGGCGTCGGCCTGCGCCAGATCGCGTTCCTCCTCGTGCCGGCGAGCGTCCTCTGCGCCGTACTGGCCGAGCCGATCGTTCGACTCCTCTATCAGCGTGGCCGCTTCGAGGGAAACCAGACACCTGTGGTCGCCGCGGCGCTCGCTGCTTTTTCGGCCGGCCTCACCTTCAACGGCGTGATGCTGATGCTGAACCGGGCCTTCTTCAGCCTCCAGTCGAACTGGATCCCGACCGCGATCGCGCTCGCGAACCTCGTGCTGAACGCGGCACTCGACGCCGCCTTCTACCGGCTCGGAACCTGGGGCATCCCGCTCTCCACCTCAGTCGCGAACATCGCCGGGACCGTGGCGCTGCTGTTCTTCTTGCGCCGCCGAATCGAACGAATCGAGTTCGGCGAGACGCTTCGTGCCGGGGTGCTCGTCCTCGCAGCAGCAGCAGCGCTCGCAGGCGTCTCCTACGGCGCCTGGTACGGCCTGGACGAAGCGCTCGGCCGCTCCCTCGGTGGGCAGCTCGTCGCCGTCGGCGCCGCGATCGCCGCCGGCCTTGCCGTGTACCTCGCCGCCTGTCGCCTGCTCGGAGTCCGCGAGCTCGACGCCCTGCTCTCGTTGCGGCGGCGGCGGCCGGCGTAGCTCAGGCGGGAGCTCCCACGACACGCTCAGCTCGCGGCTTTTCGAGTCGAGCGAGCTCCGTTCGCAGCTCGTCCGCGACTCGTCTCTCACGCCTCGGCGCAGTCGCCTCCCCAATCGCGCTCCAAAGAGTCTCGAGATCATCCGCGCGGCACAGGTGGTCTCGAATATCCGGCACCGCTGGAAGCGTTCTCGACCTCGCTCGAGCAGGGAGCCGTACAGCCGAGAGTTGGGCGCAGACGAGGAATCAATCCGCATCAGGAGTCCCTCGACCGTGCGGGAGGCCAGCGAACCCGCAGCTACGATCGCCCCTCGAATCCATGGACCAGAGCCACATCCGCAACTTCTCGATCATCGCGCACATCGACCACGGCAAGTCGACGCTTGCCGACCGCATCCTCGAGCTCACCGAGACGGTGTCGGGACGGGAGATGCGCGACCAGCTGCTCGACTCGATGGACCTCGAGCGCGAGCGCGGGATCACGATCAAGGCGCAGGCGGTTCGGGTCAGCTGGCGCGGGCACCAGCTCAACCTCATCGATACCCCCGGGCACGTCGACTTCACCTACGAGGTCTCGCGGTCGCTTCAGGCCTGCGAGGGAGCCGTGCTCGTGGTCGATGCCGCGCAGGGCATCGAGGCCCAGACGCTCGCGAACGCCTACCTTGCGATCGAGAACGATCTCGAGATCGTCCCGGTTGTGAACAAGATCGACCTGCCGCAGGCCGATCCCGACGGAGTCGCCGCAGAGGTGGCGGAGCTCGTCGGGGTCGCGCCCGCCGAGGTCGTCCGTATTTCCGCGAAGACCGGCATCGGGGTGGACGCCGTGCTCGACGCGGTCGTCGATCGAATTCCCGCCCCCGTGGGCGATCCCGATGCGCCGGCAAGGGCGCTCGTCTTCGACTCGTCGTACGACCAGTACCGGGGGGTCGTCGCCTTCGTCCGCGTCGTCGACGGCGCGTTCTCGACGCGGGAGCCGCTGCGGGCGATGGCGCAGGGCACGCGCTTCGAGGCCGAGGAGCTCGGCTTCTTCTCGCCGACGCTCCGCGCTTCGCCGACGCTCGCCGCGGGCGAGGTCGGATATGTGATGACGGGTCTCAAGGACGTCGCGAAGCTGCGTGTCGGCGACACGCTGACCTCGCAGCGGCGCCCGGCAGCGAAGCCGCTGCCGGGCTACAAGGACGTGAAGCCGATGGTGTTCTCGGGGCTCTTCCCGACCGACTCCGATCAGTATCCGGAGCTCCGAGATGCGCTCGAGAGGCTGAAGCTCTCAGACGCGTCCCTCTTCTACGAGCCCGAGACCTCGAACGCGCTCGGCTTCGGCTTTCGCTGCGGTTTTCTCGGCCTGCTGCACATGGAGATCGTGCGCGAGCGGCTGGAGCGCGAGTTCGACCTCGACCTCCTCGTCACCGCTCCGACCGTCGCCTATCGCGTCCTCACCCCGACCGGGGAGGAGTTCGAGGTGCACAACCCGGCGGAGATGCCGCGCGAGGTCGAGCGTGTCGACGAGCCGTACGTGCGTGCCTCGGTGATCGTCCCGAAGGACTACGTCGGGCCGGTGATGGAGCTCTGCAACGAGCGCCGTGGCCGGTTCGATCACCTCGAGTATCTCTCAGAAGAGCGGGTCCTCCTGATCTACGACCTCCCGCTGGGCGAGATCGTGCACGACTACTACGACCAGCTGAAGTCGCGGACGCGCGGGTACGCGAGCTTCGACTACGACTTTGCCGGCTTCCGTGAGGGCGACCTCGCGCGCGTCGACATCCTGATCGCGGGCGAGCCGGTCGACGCCCTCAGCCTGATCATCCATCGGAGCGGTGCGTACGCGCGCGGCAAGGCGCTCGTCGAGAAGCTGCGCGCGGAGATCCCGCGCCAGTTCTTCGACGTGCCGGTGCAGGCGGCGATCGGTGCACGCGTGATCGCGCGCGAGACGATCAAGGCGAAGCGCAAGGACGTGCTCGCCAAGTGCTACGGCGGCGACATCACGCGTAAGCGGAAGCTGCTCGAGAAGCAGAAGGCCGGGAAGAAGCGCATGAAGCAGGTCGGGGCCGTCGAGGTACCCCAAGAGGCCTTCCTCGCGGTGCTCAACCTGAACGGGCAGAAGCGATGAGCGGTACGCGCCATCTCTACGTGCACCTCCCGTTCTGTGCCCACCGTTGCGGCTACTGCGACTTCGTGACCCTCGTCGGCCGCCGGGACGGGCACGACGCCTACGTCGACGCGCTTCTCGCCGAGCTCGAGCTCGAGCTCCCGTCGCTCGCGCCACGCCTAGAGACCGTGTTCCTCGGCGGTGGCACCCCGACCTTCATGGAGCCGGCAGCGCTTGGACGGCTGCTCGCGGCGCTGCCTCCGGCGGACGAGGTGACGGTGGAAGCCAATCCGGAGACGGTGACACCCGAACTCGCAGGTCTGCTCGCCGGTGCCGGCGTCACGCGTGTCTCGCTCGGCGCCCAGAGCTTCCAGCCGCATCTGCTCCAGGTGCTGGAGCGCCGGGCCGGGCCGGACGACGTCCGGCGAGCGTTCTCCGCTCTCCGTGTTGCCTCTTTCGCCAACATCTCACTCGATCTCGTCTACGGCATCCCGGGCCAGAGCCCCGCCGACCTCGAGCACGACCTGCTCCAGGCCCTCGCGCTCGAACCAGAGCATCTGTCGTGCTACGAGCTGGAAGCGAAACCCGGCACTCGCTTCACGCACGCATACGCGGAAGAATTGTCGCGGCAGAGCGAGGCGATGGAAGGCTACTTCGAGCAGGTCGTCGAGACGCTGACGACGAACGGCTACCGCTGGTACGAGACGGCGAACTTCTGCCGCACTCCGGCGGCGGACGAACGTGATCTGCGGGCGCGCCACAACCTGGGCTACTGGCTCGGCCGCGACTACGTTGGCCTCGGCATCGGCGCCGTCTCCACCGTAGCCGGCCTTCGGCGGCGGAACACGTCTCGGCTGTCGGCCTATGTCGATGCCCTCTCCCTGGGGGAGGTGCCGCCGCGGAAGCTCGAGTCGCTGCCCGCGGAGACGCGCATGCGGGAGCGCCTGCTGCTCGGTCTGCGGCTCGAGGAGGGCGTGCCGCTCGCGGACGTTGCCGAGGCGGTCGACGACTCCGCGCTCCGGCGCCTGGCCGGCCTCGGACTTGCGAGCGTCGGGGCGGCCGCCGTGGGCGCGCACGAGTCGATTGTGCTCACGCGGAGAGGTCGCTTCCTCGGCGGCGGCGTGACGGCCGAGCTCCTCGCGTAAAATTCGCTGCAAAGCCGATGAAAGAGACCGCGAAAACGGGCCTGACAGATCGTCAGCGGGCGATCCTGAAGACGGTCGTCGAGGAGTACGTCCAGTCGGCTCAGCCCGTTGGCTCGAAGACGCTCGTCGACCGCACGCGCCTGCCCGTGTCCTCGTCGACGGTTCGGGGTGAGCTCGCGGAGCTCGAGCAACGGGGTCTGCTGACCCACCCGCACACTTCCGCGGGACGGGTGCCGACCGAGCGTGGCTACCGGTTCTACGTCGACGAGCTGCTCGACCGCCTCGAGCCGAGGCCGCCGGAGTCGCCCCTCGAGCTCGGCGATGCCCGCCGCGAGGTCGAGGACGCGCTGCGGGAGACGACAGAGATGCTCTCGCGCGTGACGCGCCTGCTCGCGCTCGCCTCCGCGCCGCCGATCGAGGGGGCGACGGTGCGGCACGTCGAGCTGTTGCTACTCCAGCCGCAGGTCGTGATGGTGGTCGTCATCACCTCCACCGGTGGGGTCACGAAGGGGACCTACGCGGTCGACACGCCGGTCGATCCGGGACTCGTGCGCTGGGCGGGGGAGTACCTGGCGGAGGAGCTGGTGGGTCTCCGGCTCGGCACACGCACCTTGCGGCAACGCTTCGACGACTCCGGTCTATCGGAGCGCGAGCGCGCGTTCCTCGCCACACTGAGACCGGCCTTCACCGCCTCGGCGCGGGAGGAGCAACGGCTGTTCGTCGGGGGTGCCGCGGTGCTGCTGGACGAGCTTCGAGCTGACGATTCCGGGTCGTACCGCGGCCTCCTGGAGATCCTCGAGCAGCGCGCCGCGGTGCTCGACCTGCTCGCCTGGACGCTCGATCCCGGACGCCTGCTCGTGCGTGTGGGCGACGAGCTCGACGTCCCCGAGCTTCGTGAGCTCTCGCTGGTCGGCGCCTCCTACGGCCTCACCCACCAGTCGCTCGGTGCGGTCAGTCTCCTCGGGCCCCTCCGCATGGACTACGACATGGCGATCAGGTCGGTTCGCGGCGCGGCCCTCGAGCTCTCGCGCTTCGTCGAGGGTCTCTACGGCGACAACTAGATGGTTGATACCACGAGATCGTCCGTCTCCGATCGCGAGCTGGTTGCTCTGGGGCGCCGCGGCGAGACCTTGACGATGCCCGTCGCATCGACGAGGACTCGACGTGGCGAAGCGCCGGCCTCGCGGGAGCCGGCTCTGCCGGCTCTCGTGGGGCCGGCGCGGCCCAGACTCGCTAGATCGCGCATCCGAGCGCGCGAGATCGTGGCATCAACCATCTAGCGCGGGGGTACCCTCTCGGCATGGCCACCGCGGAGCGAGATCTCTACGACATTCTCGGCGTCGAGCGCTCGGCCGGGGAGAGCGAGATCAAGAAGGCGTTCCGGCGTCTCGCGCGCGAGCTCCACCCGGACGTCTCCGAAGCGGCGGACGCGGAAGCGCGTTTCCGCGATGTGGTCGAGGCCTACGAGGTGCTCTCGAAGACGGAGACCCGGGAGCTCTACGACCGCTACGGCCACGCGGGCCTCCGGAGCGGCGGCTTCCGCTCGACCCAGGCCGACTTCGGGAACCTCAGTGACCTCTTTTCGGCATTTTTCGGGGACGATCTGTTTGGCGTCGCCCGCGGTGGGAGGGCGCGCGGTGCGGACGTGGCAGCCGAGATCGAGATCGAGCTCGTCGAGGCTGCTCGGGGTGTGCAGCGCGACGTTCCGTTTCGCGTCGCCGTCCCCTGTGGGTCGTGCGACGGAAGCGGTGCAGCGTCCGGGACGAGTCCGACGACGTGTGCGACCTGCGGCGGGACCGGCCGCCTGCAACAGGTGTCGCGCAGCGTGTTCGGCGAGTTCGTGCGCAGCCACGCCTGCCCGCGCTGCGACGGAAGCGGCCGCTTCATCGCCGACCCGTGCCGCGACTGCGGCGGTGAGGGCCGTGTGGTCGAGAGCCGCGCGCTCGCGGTCGAGATCCCGGCCGGGATCCACGACGGTCAGAGGATCCGGCTCTCGGGCGAAGGGCACTCAGGAGCCCTCGGGGGCCGGGCCGGCGACCTCTACGTGCTCGTGCGCGTGAAGCCCGACCCCCGCTTCGTGCGCGAGGGCAACGACGTCTTCTCCACGGTCGACCTGACGATGACCCAGGCGACGCTCGGGGCGACGGTGACGGTGCCGACGCTTGACGGCGAGGCGGAGCTCCCGTTCGAGCCCGGCACCCAGCCGGGAGCCACCCGCGTCCTGCGGGGACAAGGCATGCCCGTGCTGCAGGGCTTCGGGCGCGGCGATCACCGCGTGCTCGTGAACGTTGCTCTGCCTCGGCGCCTAACCGACGACCAGAGGCGGCTCCTCGAGCAGTTCGAGAGTTCAGCAGACGGCGCCACCTACAGCGCCGACGAGGGATTCTTCGAGAAGCTGAAGAGCGCGTTCCGCTGAGCCTGCTGCGCCGGGTCGCGGTCACGGTGCCCGCCTTGCGCGCAGAGCAGGCGCGGGCGACGATGCTCGAGCTCTTCCCTGAAGGTTTCGAGGAGTCCGAGCGGGAGGGGTCGGTCGAGCTCGCCGCCTACACCGACCCCGGCGGGGAGGAGCGGCTCTGGTTCGCCTTCGGCGGCGCGCGCAGCGACGAGGTCGCCGAGGACTGGGCCGAGCGGTGGAAGGGCTTCCATCGCCCCGTGCGGGCCGGGGCGCTGTGGGTCGGCCCCCCCTGGGAGCTCCAGCCGCACGATGCCATCGCGGTCGTGATCGAGCCCGGCCGGGCGTTCGGCACGGGAAGCCACGCGACGACGCTGCTCTGCCTCGAGTTGCTGCAGGAGCTGCCGCGGGGCTCGCTCCTCGACGTCGGCTGCGGCTCGGGTGTGCTCGCGATCGGCGCCGCGAGGCTCGGCTTCGCGCCGGTGCTGGCCCTCGACATCGACCCGGCCGCGGTCGAGGCCACCTTCGCCAACGCGTCGGCAAATGGCGTCCAGGTGGATGTGGCCCTGCAGGACGCGACCGCGACCGCCCTACCGCCGGTGGACGCGGCGGTCGCGAACATCGCCCTCGACGCCGTGGCTGTCGTCGGCGAGGCGATCGAGGCGACGCACTTCGTGACGTCGGGCTACTTTGGGGGCGACAGCCCCTCGCTGGGCCGATTCCGGCACGTCGAGGAGCGCTCCTCGAACGGCTGGCGCGCCGACCTCTGGGAGCTTCGAACGAAGTAGACTCGGCCCGCTGTGGCCAGCTTCTCGACCCGCTTCCTCGGCTGCAAGGTCTCCCACGCGGACGCTCAGGCACTCCGCGAGCGCCTCCTCGCCTCCGGCCACGAGGAGCGCGCCGGAGGAGCGGACGTGGCCGTCGTCAACACCTGCTGCGTCACCCATGAGGCGATCCGGAAGTCGCGGCACGCCGCCTCGCGCGCGGCTCGCACGCACACGCGCGTGTACCTCACCGGGTGCGGTGCGAATCTCGGCGGCGAGGCCTTCGCGGAACTGGGGCGAAAGGTGGTCGTCCTCCGAGGCTCGAGCGAGGAGACCCTCGACGCCGTCGCCCGCGACCTCGGCGCACTGGCGTGCGTCCGGGCCGAGCACAGACTCGACCGTGTGCGCGCGTTCGTCAAGGTGCAGGACGGCTGTAGCTTCTCCTGCAGCTTCTGCGTGATCCCGCTCGTCCGCGGCGACTCGCGCAGCCGCCCTGCCGAGAGCGTGCTCGCGGAGATTCGCCGGCGCGTCGAACAGGGGCACCGCGAGGTCGTCCTCACCGGGATCAATCTCGGCTGTTACCGCGACCGCTCGGCCGGCTACGCTTTGGCGAGACTCGTTCGTGAGGCAGGCGCCGTCCCCGGGTTGGCGCGGCTCCGGCTCTCGTCGGTCGAGGTCAACCACGTGGGAGCCGAGCTCGTTCAGGCGCTGCGGGAGACGCCGACCGTGTCGCGGCATCTTCACGTACCGCTCCAGTCCGGCGACGACCGGATGCTCACCGCGATGGGAAGGCGCTATTCCGCCGCGACCTACCTCCGGCGAACGAGTGCCCTCTCCGACTTCAACCTGACCACGGACGTCATCGTCGGGTTTCCCGGCGAGGACGAGCGGGCGTTCGAGCGCACGCTCGCTGTCACCGCGGAGGCAGGCGTGACGAAGATGCACGTCTTCCCGTACTCGCCGAGGCCGGGCACGATGACGGCCCAGCTCGACCCGGTACCCGCGACGGTCAAGAAGGAGCGGAGCGCGCGACTACGGGGTCTCTCGGAGGCTGCCTGCTGCCGTCGCTGGCAGCAAAAGGTCGGTGAGGAGGACGCGGTCCTCGTCGACCGCCCTGGCCGCGGCTACGGCGACGACTATTCGCCCTGGCTCGTCGACGCGCCGGTCGGGGAGCTCGTGCGCGTTCGCGCCGCGAGCGTGACGAAGGAGGGGATTCTCGGTGCCCGTGCCTGACGACTGCGTCTTCTGCAGGATCATCGAGGGCAACCTGCCGGCGACCGTCGCCAACCGCACGGAAGGCTTCCTCGCGATCGAGGACATCAAACCCAAGGCGGAGGTGCACCTCCTCGTGCTGCCCGAGCGGCACATCGATACATTCCGCGACATCTCCGAGTTCTCGGCGGACGAGGCGAAGCGGATGCTCGATTTCGTTGCCGAGACGGCCGCGAAGGCCGCGCTCGAGGAGTATCGGCTGATGGTGTTCGTCGGCGCAGGCGCGGGACAGACGGTCTTCCATCTCCACTGGCACCTTCTCGGCGGGCGCCTCCAGGGGCTGCCGGCATGAGCCTGATCGCGCGTCTCGAGGCCGAGCTCACCGCAGCGATGAAGGAGCGCCAGGCGGCGAGACGCGATGCCCTGAGGCTCATCCTCGCAAGCCTTCGGAACGCCGAGAAGGAGCTGCAGCGGCCGCTCTCGGACGACGAGGAGCTTCAGGTGCTCCAGCGTGAGCGTAAGCGCCGCGTGGAGGCCGCAGATGCCTTTCGCGCGGGCGGCCGGCCCGAGCAAGCGGCCTCGGAGGAGGCGGAGCTCGCCGTGCTGGAGCAGTTCATGCCGGAGCCCCTCGACGAGGACGAGCTGGAGCAGATCGTGGACGACGCGATCGCCGAGACGGGTGCGACGAGTCTTCGCGACCTCGGACGGGTCATGGCAGATGTCATGCCGCAGGTCGCCGGTCGCGCGGACGGCTCGGCGGTCAGCCCGCACGTCCGCGAGAAGCTCGCCTGTCCTGCAGACCTCGGTCTGTATGGACGGGCCAAGGGAACTGGCCGGTCCGGACACGGCCCGATCGGACCTGGCTCGTGTCTCGGGCCCAAGGTGCCCCTGTCCTCCTCCCCGGCGCGACCGTAACCGTGGAACACGCACGCATGTGAGACGACTTCGAGCCGGAAGTGTGACGGGAAGACGAGCGCCTACACTGGCTCCGTGCAGGAGGTTCTGTCGGTCTCGAACGACGTCGCGGCAGAGCTCGCCGGAGTCGCCGACGGCGTTCTCGACGCGCTTCGCGAGCGCGTGCGCTGCACGATCCTCCTGCGAGGCAATCGGCTGACGATCGAAGGCGACGAGCCACGCGTGCAGGAGGCGCGGACCATCGTCGACGAGCTGGTCGAGCTCGTTGAGGGCGGCCATGAGATCGGCCCCGGTACGGTCGACGCGGTGCTCGGGGCGCTGGACGACGGCGCTGACATCCGCGACGTCCTTGATGACGTCGTCTGGCGTCACCGCGGCAAGAAGATCGCCCCCAAGACCGTGACGCAGAAGCGCTACGTCGTCGCGATCCGGAGTCACACGGTCACGTTCGCCATCGGACCCGCGGGGACCGGCAAGACCTATCTTGCGATGGCGCTCGCCGTCGCCGCTCTCTCCGAGCGGCAGGTGGGCCGCATCATCCTGACGCGTCCCGCCGTCGAGGCCGGCGAGCGTCTTGGATTCCTGCCTGGAGACATGCTCGCGAAGGTCGATCCGTACCTGCGCCCGCTCTTCGACGCGCTCTACGACATGATCGACGCGGACAAGCTCGCAGGCTTCATGGAGCGCGGCATCGTCGAGGTCGCCCCGCTCGCGTTCATGCGCGGGCGCACACTCAACGACTCGTTCATCATCCTCGACGAAGCCCAGAACACGAGTCCCGAGCAGATGCAGATGTTTCTGACGCGGCTCGGTTTCGGTTCCAGGGTCGTCGTCACCGGCGACGTCACCCAGATCGACCTGCCGCGCGACCAAGCCTCGGGCCTCATCCAGGTCCGGGACATCCTCGGCACGATCGACGGGATCTCGTTCATCGAGTTCTCTCACAAGGACGTCGTTCGCCACAAGCTCGTGCAGCGCATCGTCGAGGCGTACAAGCTGCACGCCGAGGAGACCGGCACGCAGCGCCGTAGATAAATGATCGCGATCGAGGTTGCGAACCGGAGCGGTGTGGTGGTCGACGAGGACGCAGCAGCGACGTTGGCCCGGCGAGTGCTGGCGGCGGAGGGGATTGCCGAGGGCGATCTCGGTCTGGCATTCGTCGCAGCGGACGAGATGCGAGCTCTGAAGCGCGAACATCTCGGTCTCGACGAAGCAACCGACGTGCTCTCGTTCCCGATCGACGGGCGCGAGGAGCTGGCGCCCGGAGTACCTCGGCAGCTCGGCGACGCGGTCCTCTGCCCCCAGGTGGTGGGCGACGAGTGGCAGGCGCCGCTCGTGCACGGCCTGCTGCACCTGCTCGGCTACGAGCACGGTGCCGAGATGGAGAAGAGGGAGGCGTCGTGGCGCGGATGAGCGTTCGGCGTCGAGGAGCTTCTGCGTCCTCGGTCCTCGAGAGCTTCAACTTCGCTCTCGAGGGGATCGTCCACGTCCTCCGCACGCAGCGGAACATGCGCATCCACTTCGCGATTGCCGTGATCGTGCTCGTCCTCGGCGTCGTCATCGGCGTCAATCGCCTGGAGTTGATCGCGCTCCTGCTCGCGACCTCCTTCGTCCTGATCGCGGAAATGGTGAACTCGGCGATCGAGCACGCGATCGATGTCGCGACCACCTCCTTCGATCCGCTCGCGAAGCTCGCGAAGGACATCGCGGCCGGCGCGGTCCTGATTGCGAGCATCAACGCCGTCGCCGTCGGCTATCTCGTCTTCTCGGCTGAGGCCGGCCGGCGGAGCGCTCACGTCCTCAACCGGCTCCGTGACGCCCCGGCGCAGCTGACGCTGATCTCCCTCGTCCTGACCATCATCATCGTGATCGCAACGAAGGCCTGGACCGGCCGCGGAACGCCACTGCGCGGCGGCCTTCCGTCGGGCCACGCCGCGATCGCCTTCGCGGCGTGGATGGCGGCCACCTACGTCATCGGCGATGACAGGCACCGGTTCCTCATCTCGTCGCTGACCTTCATCATGGCGCTGCTCGTTGCCCAGACTCGGGTCGAATCGGGCGTTCACTCCGCGCTCGAGGTGGCCTACGGCGGAGTTCTCGGGGCCCTCGTCACCCTCGCCGTGTTCCAGCTCTTGTGAGCGGCCGCGAGCTCTACGAGCGTGCGGTCGCCGTGGCCGAGCGAGCCTACGCTCCCTACTCGAACTACTTCGTCGGCGCGGCCGTGCTTGCCCGCGACGGACGCGTGTTCGAGGGCGTCAACGTCGAGAACGCCGCCTATCCCCTCGGTGTCTGCGCGGAGAAGAGCGCGATCGTGAGAGCGGTCAGCGAGGGGTGTCGCCCCGGCGATCTCGAGGCGATCGGAATCACCGCCTCGCCCTGCGGCGGCTGCCGGCAGTGGCTCTTCGAGTTCGGGCTCGAAGGCGTGACGTTCCGCAACGCCGGCGGGGAGATCGTGACCTATGGCCCACGCGAGCTCCTGCCGGACACATGGGAACTCTGATTCGGGCTGGAGGCGCAGAGCCCGACGCTGTCGGCTTCTACGAGCGGATCGGCGGTAAGCGCATCGGCGAGGCCGCCGGCTCCTGGGGCGAGACCCTGCCGGTGATGAGGATCGACCTCGAATGAGAAGCGGCTTCGTCGCCGTCGCCGGGCGGCCGAACGTGGGCAAGTCGACGCTCGTGAACGCGCTCGCCGGCGGCAAGGTCGCGATCGTCTCCGACAAGCCTCAGACCACCAGGCGGCGTATCTTCGGGATCGCGAACGGCGAGGACTTTCAGCTCGTCCTCGCCGACCTGCCCGGATTCCAGCGGCCCCGCGACGTCCTGACGGAGCGGATGCAGCGGACCGTGGACTCGGCCTTCGAGGATGTCGACGCTGTCTTGTTCGTGCTCGACGCGCGTGCGCGGATCGGCTCCGGGGATCGATTCATCGCCAGCCGTGTCTTCGCGGTCGGAGTCCCCGTCGTGATCGCGCTGAACAAGGTCGACCGGCTGAAGGGTGGCCATATCGCCTCGCAGATGCAGACGGGTTCCCAACTCGGTGCGTTCCACGCGCTCCACCCGGTGAGCGCCAAGACCGCCGACGGCGTCGACGAGCTTCGGCGGGAGCTCGTCGAGCTGTTGCCCGAGGGACCGCGCTATTTCCCGGTCGAGCAGCGGACAGATCTCTCGCAGGAGCTCCAGGTCGGCGAGCTCGTACGGGAGAAGGCCCTCCAGCTGACACGTGAGGAGGTGCCGCATGCGGTGTCGGTGGAGGTCGAGGAGCTGGAGGAGAAGTTCGTCCGCGCGAACGTCTTGGTCGAGACCGAGTCGCAGAAGCAGATCCTCGTCGGCAAGTCGGGTGCGATGATCCGCGAGATCGGCACGCGGGCCCGGCCCGAGATCGAGCTCCTGCTCGGCCGGCGGGTCTTCCTCGAGCTCCAGGTGAAGGTGCGGCCGCGCTGGCGGAGGGACGAGGCGCTGCTCGAGCGCCTGGGGATCTAGGGGGAACGGATCGCCCTCTACGACGTAGCGAGCCGCAGGCTCGTGCGCGAGCTGAGCCCCTGGCCAGCGGACGCGGTCCGGCCTTCTCGCCGAGCGGGCGCTCGATCGTCTTCGACCGGGTCAGGGGCGCAGCCTCTGGATCGCCTGGATTCGCGGTCGTACCGGCGGCGAGCGGCGGCTCGGCGCGGGTCGCAGCCCCACGTGGGGCTGATTCCGTTCGCACGGACGCCCGACTACACTCGTCTCGTGGCCAAGGCTCCGGCTCTTCCCGCCGGCTTCGAGCTTCCGCTCGAGCCCCGGCTGCCGCGAATCGGATCGGTCGATGCGGTCGCCCTCGAGGCGCGCGCCGCCGAGCTCGCCAAGCGCTCGATCAAGCGCGAGGCGAAGGTGTTCGCACTCGAGTTGGCGATCCGGATGATGGACCTGACGACGCTCGAGGGAGCGGACACTCCGGGCAAGGTCGCCGCGCTCGCATCGAAGGCGGTACGCCCGGACCCGACCGATCCGGGGATCCCGTCGGTCGCGGCTCTCTGCGTCTACCCGAACCTCGTGCCGACGGCGGTGGAGAGGCTGCGCGGGACGGGCGTGCGCGTCGCTTCGGTCGCAACGGCGTTCCCGTCGGGTCAGACGCCGACGGACGTGAAGATCGCGGAGGTTCGCGCGGTGGTCGAGTTCGGCGCGGACGAGGTCGACATGGTGATCGACCGGGGCGCATTCCTCTCCGGTCGGTACGCAAAGGTCTACGACGAGATCGTGCAGGTGAAGGAGGCCTGTGGCGAGGCGCACCTCAAGGTGATCCTCGAGACGGGCGAGCTCGGCACGTACGACAACGTGCGGCGCGCGTCGCTGCTCGCGATCGCCGCCGGGGCCGATTTCGTCAAGACCTCCACGGGAAAGCTGCCCTCGGCGGCGACGCTGCCGGTGACGCTCGTGATGCTCGAGGCGATCCGCGACGTGCACGAGGAGACCGGCCGGATGGTCGGCCTGAAGCCCGCAGGCGGGATCCGCGTCGCGAAGCAGGCCGTCCAGTACCTCGTCCAGCTCTACGAGACCCTCGGCTCGGAGTGGCTGACGCCGGAGCTCTACCGACTGGGCGCGTCGTCTTTGCTGAACGACGTGCTCATGCAGCTGCGTAAGGAGCGGACGGGCAGCTACCAGTCGCCCGATTACTTTACCGTTGACTGATCTGGCACCAATCCGTCTCACCTCCGTTACAGGCGGCGAGCTACCGTGGTCCCCAAGGGTGGGTGGGGGATTGAGATGGGTCCGGCCTCGCCGCACCGGGCGCGCCGAACAGCGCCCTCCGCCGCGGGATCGCGCGAGCCGGCCGAGCGGGGAGCCATCGACGTGAGCGAGCTCGAGAAGAAGCGAAGCTCCGCACCGGCGCTGGGCGGGTGGGACTACGCACCGGCGCCGGAGTCGCGCGAGGTCGTCTCGCTCCGGGAGCGCTACGGCCTCTTCGTCGGCGGCGAGTTCGTCTCGCCACGCTCGGAGGCGTGGTACTCGACGATCTCGCCCGCGACGGAGGAGCCGCTCGCCGAGGTGGCGGAGGCCGGCGTCGAGGACGTCGGCGCGGCCGTCGCCTCCGCTCGCACGGCTTTCGAGAACGGGTGGTCGGAGATCTCGCCGGCCGAGCGAGCGAAGTACCTGTTCCGGATCGCGCGCATCCTCCAGGAACGCTCGCGCGAGCTCGCGGTGCTCGAGTCGCTGAACGGTGGCAAGCCGATCAAGGAGTCCCGGGACGTCGACCTGCCTCTCGCGGCCGCGCACTTCTTCTACTACGCCGGCTGGGCGGACAAGCTCGAGTACGCCTTCCCCAACCGCCGGCCTCGCCCGCTCGGAGTCGCTGGACAGATCATCCCCTGGAACTTCCCATTGCTGATGCTCGCTTGGAAGATCGCGCCGGCACTCGCGGCCGGGAACACGGTCGTCCTCAAGCCCGCCGAGACGACGCCGCTGACGGCGCTCCTCTTCTGCGATCTCGTGAGGCAGGCGGAGCTTCCGCCGGGAGTCGTCAACGTCGTCACCGGCGACGGTCGCACGGGAGCCGCGCTCGTGCAGTCGGATGTCGACAAGATCGCCTTCACCGGTTCCACCGAGGTCGGCAAAGCGATCCAGCGCGAGCTTGCCGGTACCGGCAAGCACCTGACGCTCGAGCTCGGTGGCAAGGCCGCCAACATCGTGTTCGACGATGCGGCGCTCGACCAGGCGGTCGAGGGGATCGTCAACGGCATCTACTTCAACCAGGGCCACGTCTGCTGCGCCGGCTCGCGTCTTCTCGTCCAGGAGTCGATCGCGGAGCCGCTGGTGGAGAAGCTCAAGCGGCGCCTGGGGACGCTGCGTGTCGGCGATCCGCTCGACAAGAACACCGACGTCGGCGCGATCAACTCCAGGCCACAGCTCGAGAAGATCCGGGAGCTCGTCGCCGCTGGAGAGGCCGAGGGCGCCGAGATCTACCAGCCGCCGTGCCGCCTGCCCGAGCGCGGCTACTGGTTCGCGCCGACCGTCTTCACGAACGTCGCCCAGAGCTACCGGATTGCCCAGGAGGAGATCTTCGGACCAGTGCTGTCGGTGCTCACTTTCCGGACGCCCGAGGAGGCTGTCGAGAAGGCAAACAACACGCCGTACGGGCTCTCGGCCGGCGTGTGGACCGAGAAGGGGTCGCGCATCCTCTGGATGGCGCAGCGGCTCCGGGCGGGCGTCGTGTGGGCGAACACGTTCAACCGCTTCGATCCGGCCTCGCCCTTCGGCGGCTACAAGGAGTCGGGCTTCGGGCGCGAGGGCGGGCTGCACGGGCTCGAGCCCTACCTCTCCTTCGATGGTGCCGAGCCCTTCGGCGGCTGATGCCCGAGCGTCTCCCAGTCCGCAAGACCTACAAGCTCTTCATCGGAGGCGAGTTCCCGCGCTCCGAATCGGGCCGGACGTACCTCGCGCGGGGCCAGAACGTGGCTCGGGCGTCGCGCAAGGATCTCCGCGACGCCGTTCGGGCCGCTCGCGCGGCGTTCGGGAAGTGGTCCGGTGCGACCGCGTACAACCGCGGTCAGGTCCTCTACCGGATCGCCGAGATGATGGAGTCGCGTCGCGGCGAGCTGGCGGCGACCTGCGGCGGGGAGGCCGAGGTCTCGGCGGCGGTTGACCGGATGGTCTGGTACGCCGGCTGGGCGGACAAGCTGGCCCAGGCGCTCGGGTCGGCCAATCCGGTCGCGGGGCCGTACTTCAACTTCACCATTCCGGAGCCGACCGGTGTCGTTGGCATCCTCGCCCCGGAGGAGCCGGCCCTCGACGGCCTCGTCGCCCGCATTGCCCCGGCGATCGTCGGCGGGAACACCGTCGTCGCCGTCGCTCCGGAGGCGCAGCCGTTGGCGGCGATCGAGCTCGCAGAGGCGCTCGCGACCTCGGACGTCCCCGGCGGAGTCGTCAACATCCTCACCGGCCAGAAGGAGGAGCTCGCTCCCTGGCTCGCCTCGCACATGGACATCAACGCGATCGATCTTGCCGGCGCGGGCGGCCTCGCTGCAGAGCTGGAGCGCGCGGCCGCAGAGAACGTCAAGCGCGTCGTCCGCGGCGGCGGCGGCGGCGGCGGCCAGAGTCTCTGGGAGATCTCCGCCTTCCTCGAGCTGAAGACGGTCTGGCACCCGATCGGCGCATAGGCCGCCGGCTCGCCGGACTATGGCTAGGCCAGGCCGGGGCGGAAGCAGGTAGCGTCCGGGGGTCGGCATCCGGCTTCCCAAACTGCTCGCGCTCGCGCTCGCGCTAGGCGCGGCGGGGTTCGTCGCCGTCGCGTTCGCCTTCCGGTCGGCTCCGGAGCCGTGTGACCTCGTCGCCGGGCCGCGCCCCGGTGCCGCGCAGCGTCTGCTCAATCGCCTGCCTGCCGGGACAGTTGGCTGCCTGCTCGCCGGCCGCTTCGACGAGAGCCTCATCGTCCGGCGCGGCCGCATAACGCTGCGCGCGGCTCCCGGCGCTCGCGTCGAGCTGCACGGCTCGATCGAGGTTCGTCGCACTGCACCGGGGGTGACGATCTCGGGTCTTCGAATCGACGCGAGCGACGCGCAGTCGTACCGTCCAGACTGGGCGAGCAAGGAGGGCCTGCCGTCCTCCTTCGTCGAGTCGAGGGTCGGACTGATCGTCAACGGCGACGCGTTCCGGCTCGAGCGCAGCGAGGTCACGAACCGGAACGGCATCTGCGTCGTCCTCGGCAGCGCCGGTGGTGAGTTCGGCATCGCCCGAGACCCGGTGCTGGCGGAAAACCGGATCCACGGCTGCGGTCGTCTGAGACCGGACGGGCGGCGGTCGAACCACGACCATGGCGTCTACGTGGAGGCGACCCGGAATGCCCGGATCGTCGGCAATGTCATCTACGACAACCGCGACCGGGGCATTCAGCTCTATCCCGACGCGCAGGGGAGCCTCGTCGAGGGCAACACCCTCGTTCGCAACGGCGAGGCGATCATCTTCGGCGGCAACGACGAGCTGGCGTCTTCGGGGAACGTCGTCCGCGGCAACGTGATCAGCGACTCTGCGCTCGCGAACGGCGTCGATCAGCGCTACAGCGTCGATGCGAGCTGGGGCGGGACGATCGGCGCGGGCAACGTCTTCGAGGACAACTGCGTCTGGCAGCCGGGCAGCGAGGACTGGGCGATCCAGCGCCCTCCCGTCGGCTTCGAGGAGCGTGCGACCCGTTTCGTCGATCCCGGCTACGTCGACGCCGCCGCTGGGGATTTCACGGCCCGCGCACCCGGCTGCTCGACACGCTGACGCCGCCGAGCAGCCCGAACGCGCGCACGCGGACGAGCGGCGTTCCGGGGCGTCGACGCGTCTCGGCGAGCGAGAGGTCGCGGCCGCCGACGATCGTGAAGCCCGACAGGTCGACCTCCACGCCTTCCGGGACGGTGATCGAGATCCCGCCAAGGACGGCGACGCAGGTGAGGACGACCTCACTACCGGGAATCTCCGCGTGCCGGAGGTCGAGCTCGCAACCGCCGAGGATCGCGATCGCGCGCGTCCTGCCCTCGATCCGCCAACGCCCGGTCTGTCGTGAGCCTCCGAGCAGCGAGAGGACGAGCCGCCTCGGTCTGCGAGTCCCCTCGTCGGACGGCGTCGCAGGCAGATCGCGGACGAGCGCCTCGAGATCGCCCTTCGTCTTCGCGGTGTAGGCGAGATCGGCGCGCTGGGAGAGCTCGTCGAGGGTCAGCCGACCCGCTGCGCGCTCGTCGGCGAGGCGAGTGGCGACGGCGTCCCGCTCCCGGTCGGAGACCCGAAGCTCCAGCTCGCCTGCCGGCGTCCCGTCGGCCATCTGCGAAGTCTCGCACCGGCGGGCGACCCCGATGCGACAGAATGGAGCAGGGTGGGTGGATCGCGTCGCTTCAGCCAGGCGATCTCGGAGGGCCGCGGGATCTCGCTCATCGCGCGTGTGGCCGACGCTGCCGCGGCCCAGGCTGCTCAGGCGGACGGCGCGGATGCAGTGCTCGCTGAGGGCGATCTCGAATCGCTGCACCTGGGAGCCGGCGTGCCGCTTGTGTGGCGGGGAAGCGGTCAGCCGAGCCGGGGGCGCGCAGCCGGCGCCGACGCCTGTGTCCTCGTCCTCGAGCAGCTCGAGGACGAGGAGGGACAGCTGGAGAGGCTGAGTACGGAGGCGGCAACGGCCGGGCTCGAGTGCGTCGTCGAGGTACGCGACGACGAGCAGCTGGAGCTCGCGCTCCAGCGGCTCGACCCGGAGATCGTGCTGCTTGCCGCTCCCTCTGCCGAGGAAGACGACCCGCTCGACGCGGTTCTCGATCTGCTTCCCGACGTCCCAGCGGGGAAGCTCGCGATCGCGGAGGTTCCGCGGCTGACGCGCGAGGACGTCCTCTCCCTCGAGCGGGCGGGTATGGACGCGGTCGTCGTCGAGGCGGGGCAGGTCGCGGCGCTCCTCGGTGGCGAGCAACCCGCGAGCTGACAGCCGCTGGGGCGGCCCGCGCGCCGCGCTCGCCGCGATCCTGGCGCTCGCCGCGACCCTCCGTGCGGTCGGGATCGAGTACGGCCTTCCGTTCGGCAACCTGCTGAACCCCGACGAGCAGAGCATCGTGCCGCGCGCGTGGCGGATGGTGCACGGCGGCGGGCTCGACCCGCACTGGTTCGACTATCCGACGCTCCTCATGTACGTGCTGGCGCCGTTCCAGGCCTGGCAGGGCGCGCCGTCGTACCTTGCCGCGCGCGCTGTCGTGCTCGTTGCGGGCGTCGGCGCCGTCGCCGCGTCATGGTGGCTCGGCAGGCGGGCGTACGGCGGGGCGGCCGGCGCCGTCGCCGCCGCCGCCGTCGCGGTCGAGGCGACGCATGTGGGGTACTCGCGGATGGCGGTGACCGACGTTCCCCTCACGCTTGCCGTCGCGGTCGCGCTGACGCTGATGGTCGCCGGGAAGCTCGAGTGGGCCGCGCTCGCGGTCGGCATCGCAACGGGATTCAAGTACCCGGGCGTCCTTCTCCTCGTCCCACTCGCCGTCGCCGGCTGGGGCCGCTGGTGGCGCCTCGCTGCTGCGTTCGCGATCGCGATCTTCACGTTCCTGGCGACGAGCCCCTACGTACTCGTCCACCCGGGACAGGCGGTACACGAGTCGCTCGCAGTTCAGCGACTGGCGCGCAAGGGATGGCTTGGCTTCGAGCACGACCACGTCTCGCCGATTGCCTTCGTCGCCCGCCTCTGGTCGGGCCTGGGACCGGTGCTGATCGTGGCCGCACTGGGCCTCGTCCTGGCGCTCATCCGCCGCCGCCGAACCGACGTCCTCCTGGCCTCGTTCGTGCTCGTCTACTTCGCCGACCTGCTGACGCTCCACGCGCACTTCGACCGGTACGTGCTGCCGCTCGTGCCGCCGCTGGCGGCGCTCGCCGGCCGCGTGCGCTACCTCACTCCCGTCACGCTGCTCCTGCTCGTCGTCCCGCTCACGTGGTCGATCCGGAACGACCTCAGGCTGACGCGAACGGACACCCGCGTCGTCGCATTCCGGTGGATCGAGTCGCACCTGCCGGAGGACTCCACTGTGGCGGCCGAGTCGTCGACGCCGGCGCTCGCGAACTTCCCGGTGCTGCCGCTTGCGCTGCCGGGGCCGGGGCGGCCGTCTGATCCGAACCGCAGCGTCGCGCGGCTGCGACGGCGCGGCGTCGGCTACGTGATCGTCACCGGTGCGATAGCCGACCGGGTGCTTGCCGCGCGCTCCAGCTACCCGCGCGAGGCACGCTTCTACGCCGAGCTTCGGGAAGGTGCGAAGCGCCTCTACTATGTGGCCGGTGGCCACGGTCTGAACGGCCCGTGGGTCGCCGTCTACCGGCTGTAGATGAGAAGGATTTCGCCTCTGCTGCTGTTCCTCGCCGTCTGCGGTGCCGCCGCCCTGCTCGCGAGCGGCTGCGGGGCCGGGGATTCGGCCGCTCCGGCCGCGGCTTCCCGGGGAGGCGCGAAGTGTCCCGCCGCCTGGCTCCGGGGCTGGCAGAAGCTCGCGGACCGCATCCAGGCGCCCGTCTACTGCCCGAGCTGGATGCCCGACCCCCTCACCGGTCAGATCGCGGGCTCGGTCAGCTACGGCGGCGCCGGGGGCTACGCCCTCTCGGTGTCCGCAGACCGGAGCTACCTCGCGAGCTTCGCCTGGTCGGAGCGCGAGAGCGGCGAGCTGCACGTGAACCTGCGCGGTTACCCGGGCTGGACCGTCGTCCCGAGCTGCAGGCGGCCCGCCGAGGGCCGGGAGAGAAGGCGGGCGACTACGATCCCATGCTTCAGCGATTCCCGTGGGAGCGTCCACGTTGGCGCGATCACGGCGACCGTCTACACCGTCAACCAGGACGCCGACCTCTGGCACGTCCTCTACGCCTGGCACTACCGCGGCGGGTTGTACACAGTGAGCGAGCATGTGGCCCTGCCGCTGACCTACAGGAAGGTCGTCGCGAACCTCCAGCGGATGCTGCGGGGGCTCGTGCTCGTCCAGCCGCGCTCGACCTGACGTGCGGCTGACCCGGAAGCAGCTCCTGGCCGGTGCCGGAGCCGGCGCGCTGAGCGCTACCGGTGTCTACGAGCTCGTCGATCGTCTCACCCCCGGTCCCGCGCGGCCTCCTGCGGCGGGCCTCCCGCCCGAGCAGCATCTCCTCGACGGACTACGCATCGTCGTCGACCACGACGTCGAGGTCGTCGTGCCGCCGCTCCACCACCAAGTCGTGACCGCAACGGTGAAGGTTGGCCTCCCTCGGGCGGACATGCTCGCTGCGCAGGGGGAGCTCGAGGCGGCGTTGCGGCGGCTGGAGGAGCGCTTCGAGCCCACGCCCGCCGGCCTCGGGGTCACCGTCGCCTGGGGGCTCCCGTACTTCCGGCGCTTCGTGCCCGGGGCGGCCGAGCGCCACCTCCCGATCGACCGGCGTGCCTCGCAGACGAAGCACCGTCCCGTTCGCGCGCTGCTCGACGCCGTCCGGTTCCCGAGCGACCCGCAGGAGACGCTATTGGAGCGGAACGACGTCGCGGTCCTGCTCAGAAGCGACAGTCTCGACAACATCGGCGCCGGTGCCAAGGAGCTCTTCGAGAAGCTGAACCTCTTCGCCCCGACGAGCATCAGGCGCGGTTTCGCGGGCGGCGGCTTCGACGGCGGGATCGGGCTGCCGAAGCAGCTCGCGACCGCTGCGGGTGTCCGCGGAGCCGACCTCATTCCCGACGGCGCCGAGCTCTTCCTCGGCTTCACCTCGACGCAGAGGGCGGGCCTCGGCCCGCCGCGGATCGCCAATCTCGAGACGCTCGGCTACTCCGACGGGGGGCCTGACGGCTACTTCCGCGGTGGCACCACGATGCACGTCTCGCACATGTTCGAGGACCTCGAGGCTTGGTACATCAACTTCGACCACGCCGAACGGGTCGCGACGGCGTTCCGGCCGCGCCTGCGTGTGCCGAGCGGCAGGCTGACGGTGCAGCAGGGGCCGCAGGACGTCGTCGATGTCGCCGGCAACGCGCGCGACTACCGCCGTGACGGCGCGATCGGGCACAGTGCGTCGATCCAGACCTCCTCCAGGCTCCTGTCGGACGTCCTCGGAGAGGACGGCGAGCTCTACCGGAAGGGTACGGCGATCCCGCACCGCGCCGATTTCAACACACTCGACAACCCCTTCTTCTGGAGCTCGGACCCGGCGCGCGACGGCCAGTCGAGCGAGGCGGCCGCCGGCCTCCATTTCGTCGTCTTCAACCCCACGAGCGACGACTTCCATCGCAACCGCCTGGCCATGGACGGCGTCCTGCCGGA
>JBBQDZ010000007.1:0-27318 GCA_038320185.1 Gaiellales bacterium | reverse complement strand
GCCAGGAACTCCAGCAGCGAGGGCGCCTCCCAGCCCGCGGCCGCGAGGAAGACGATGTTCGTGCCGCCGTACTCGACCCTCGCGCCCTCGAGCTCCTCCAGCCGCGCCGCGAGCTTCCGCGCGCGCCGGTGATCCTCCTCGATGCGGTCGAGCAGCCCGAGCGCGAGGATTCCGGCCGCCGCCAGGTAGTGCGACTTGTGGACGCTCGCGCCACCGATGCGCCGCGCCTGCTCTCGGGCAAGCTCGATCGTGGCCGCTTCGCCTGCGAGCATGGCGCCGACGGGCGCGCCGAGGCCCTTGTTCAGGCTCAGCGCGACCGTGTCCGCCGGCGCCGCCAGCTCGGCCATCGACACCCCGAGAGCCACCGCGGCATTCGGCAGGCGCGCGCCGTCCAGGTGGACGAGGCGCGCCATCGACGCAAGCCGCGCGGCCTCCTCGAGCGCGACGGCCGTCCCGCCGCGCCGGGTGTGGGTGTTCTCGAGGCAGACGAGATCCGCCCGCGCGCCGAGCGGCACCGGCTCGAGCCCGGCGACGTTCGCGACCCCCATGCCCTCCGTCGTCAGGATGTGTGCCTCCGGCTCGAGCGCCACGCGTGCGCCCGGCTCGCAGAGCGTCAGCAGCGCGACCAGGTTCGCCATCCCGCAGGTCGGCAGCCAGATCGCGGCCTCCTTGCCGAGCGCGGCGGCGGCGAGGGCCTCCAGCTCCGCGAGCGAACCTGGACCGGCGGTCCGCATCGCCTCCCACATCGGCTCGGTGGGCGCCGCGACCCAGTCCGAGCGCAGGTCGATCACGTGCGTGCGAGGTGGCGCCCGGGACGGGCGCCGGTGTGGCGCGCGTCTTCGACGACTACGACGCCGTTCACGAGCACGTGCTCGACGCCGTGCGCGTAGGCGACCGGGTTGTCCAGTGTGGCAACGTCGTCGAGCTCGCCATAGTCGAAGACCACGACGTCGGCGGGACGTCCGGCGGCGAGCCGGCCGCGGTCGAGGCCGAAGTGCTCCGCCGGCATCGAGGTCATCTTGCGGATCGCCTCCTCGAGCCTGAGCGTGCCCTGCTCGCGCACGTGGTGGGTGAGGTAGTGGACGTGGCCGGCGTAGGAGAGCGGGTGCCTGGTCACCTCGGCGAGCGGACCAGAGTCCCGGCTCGTGAAGGTGTCCACGCCGAGGTTGAAGAGCGGGTGCGAGATCATCTCCGCAAGGTGCGCGTCGGTGAAGAGCTCGCCCACCCAGAGGATGCTCTCGAGCGCCGGCCCGGACGCCGCCAGGATGTCGAAGTAGCAGTCCCACTCGTCCTTGCCCCAGAGCTCGCTGATCTGCGGGAAGCTCTTGCCCTCGAGCTCGGGGAAGTCCGGCGTCGCCTGCACGCGGACGCGGTGCCACTCGCCGCGGTGGATGAACCGCCAGTAGCGGTCGCATTCGCCGCGTAGCCGCTCGCGCACCCGCCGATCGCGCAGCAGCTCGGCGGCGGCCTCGGCCCCGTCCGCGAGCACCCACGGCGGCAGGATCCCCGCCATCTGGCCGATGCCGTCGCGCAGCGGGGTCGTGTCGGCGAGGACGTCGAGGCCGTCCTCGCGCGCCGCGGCCATCCTTTCGACCGCGCGCCGCCACCCGTCCTCCGGCGCTCCGGTGTTGTGGCGCACGTTCAGGTGCGAGATCTCGGCGCGCGTTCCGCCCTCGCGGGCGATCCGCAGGAACTCGTCGATCGCCGCCAGCAGGTGGGTGTCGCGGTTGCGGATATGGCTCGTGTACCAGCCGCCGAGGCTCCCCGCGACCGCGTTCAGGCGCACGAGCTCTTCGGTCGTAGCCTCCCGGCCCGGGTTGAACTCGAGCCCTGTGGACATGCCGAGCGCGCCCGCCTCCATCGCCTCCCGGACGAACTCCTCCATCTGGCGGAGTTGCTCCTCGCTCGGCCTCGGTCCCCTGACGCCCGCGGCCCAGCGGATCGCGTTGTGACCGACGAACCAGGCCAGGTTCGGCGTGTGGCCCGCACGCGAGAGGAAGTCGAGATGCTCACCGAACGACGACCATTCGATCGGGCCGTTGTAGGCGAACGTCCGCATGCGGCCGAGCTGCTGGGGCGCCGACAGATGCGTCACCGGCGCGTACGACCAGCCGCAGTTGCCGACGACCTCGGTCGTGACTCCCTGCCGGATCGTGCTCTCCGCGGTCGGGTTCGCGAGCAGCGACCAGTCGCTGTGGCTGTGCGGGTCGACGAAGCCGGGGCAGACGACCTTTCCGGTCGCGTCGATCACGCGCCGCGCCTGCGCAGCCTCGAGCGCGCCGATCTCGGCGATCCGCTCGCCGTCGATCGCCACGTCGGCCGGATAGGCGGGCGCGCCGCTTCCGTCGATCACGGAGCCGCCCCGGATGAGGACGTCCACTACTTGACGACGTCGCCGACGACGACGCCGCCGAGGCGCGGGTCGAGTACGTCGCGCAGCCCGTCGCCGAGGAAGTTGAAGCCCATGACGACGACCATGATCGCCAGGCCCGGGAAGATCGACATCCAGACGCTCTGGTCGATGTAGCTGCGGGCGGTCGCGAGCATGTTGCCCCACGCCGCCTCGGGTGGCTGCGTCCCGAGGCCGAGGAACGAGAGCGTCGCCTCGCTCAGGATCGCGGTCGAGAAGTAGACCGTCGTCAGCACGATCAGCGGCGCGACGATGTTCGGGATCAGGTGGCGCAGCATGATGCGGATGCCGCCGGCGCCCAGCGCACGGGCCGACTCGATGAACGGGAAGCCCATCACCTCGAGCACCGCGGCCCGCACGACTCTCGCGAAGGCCGGCGTGATGATGATCCCGATCGCGATCATCGCGTTCCGGCGGTTCGCGCCGAGCAGGCCGGCGATCACGATCGCAAGGACGATGCCGGGGAAGGCGAAGAGGATGTCCACCACGCGCATCAGGAGGAGGTCGACGATGCCGCCGTAGTAGCCCGAGAGCAGGCCGATCAGCGTCCCCGCGACGAGCGCGATCGAGATCGCGACCGCGCCGACCTGAAGCGAGACCTGCGCCCCGTGGATGATCCTTGCGAGGGTGTCGCGGCCGAGATCGTCGGTGCCGAACGGGTGGGCCCAGCTCGGGGCCTGTAGCCGGTCCGCGATGGGGTCGTTCGGGTCGTTTCGCCAGACGAAGCGGCCGAAGAGCGCGGTCAGCACACAGAGACCGACGATCCCCGCGCCGACCAGACCGATGGGGTTGCGCCAGCGGGCCGGGATCCAACGGCGGCGCGGGACGGCCTCCCACGCAGTTGCGGCCGCGGCGGAGCTCACGAGACCTTGATCCTCGGGTCGAGCCACCCGTAGATCAGGTCGACCAGCATGTTGAGGACGACGAACACCGCCGCGATGAGCAGCGTCGCGTTCTGGATCAACGGGTAGTCGCGCTGGAAGATCGCGTTCAGCAGCGAGTAACCGACGCCGGGAAGACCGAAGATGATCTCGACGACCGCCGCACCGCCGATCAGGACGCCGACCTCGAAGCCGACGACGGTCACGACCGGGATCAGCGCGTTCCGGAGCGCATGCGTGCGCAGGACACGGCGCCGGGGAACGCCTTTGGCCCGCGCGGTGCGCACGTAATCAAGGTTGAGCACCTCCAGCATCGTCGCGCGCACCATCCGCATGACGATCGCGAGCGTGAAGACGGAGATCGCGATCGCGGGCATGAAGAACTCCTGCAGGTTCTGCCACGGATCATGGAAGAACGAGACGTACTGCAGTGGCGGCACCCAGTGGAAGACGCGTGAGGAGAAGACGAGCAGCAGGGTTGCCAGCCAGAAGTTGGGGATCGAGATGCCGACGAGGCCGCCGACACGCGCCGTGTAGTCGCTCGCGCTATTGCGGCGCACGGCCGAGATCACGCCCAGCGGGATACCGATCACCGTGGCGATCAGCAGGCCGAGGAGGACGAGCTCGATCGTGATCGGCAGCGCGCCCGCGAAGATGTTCGAGATCGGCCGCTGCGAGAGGAGCGACTTGCCCAGGTCGCCCTGGAAGATGCCGCTGATCCACTTCCAGTACTGGTGCGGGTAGGAGCCGTCGAGCCCCAGCTGCTTGGCAGCGGCGGCCTTCTGCTCCGGCGTGGCGGTTGCATCGCCGCCGAACATGATGTCGATGATGTTGCCCGGCAGCAGGCGGACCATCAGGAAGATGACGAGCGAGACCGCGAACAGGGTCGCGATCATCGATGAGAGGCGACGGGCGAGGAAGCGGTGCACGGCGAAGGAGGCGGGCGGGGACGCGAGGTACGCATCCCCGCCCGCAGGTCGCTGCTAGGCCAGCCAGGCGTTCCTGGGGAGCCCCGTGTTGAAGTCGGTGAACGCGACGTACATGTCCTGCACCTTCGTGTTCACGACCTGGTACTTCTTGACCGCGACGAGCGGAACCTCGAGCAGCTCCGTCAGGAGGATCTGCTCGAGCTGCTTGTACATGGGCATGCGCTTCTTGGTGTCGAGCGTGATCCGCCCGTTGCCGACAAGCCGCCACATCTTGACGTTCCTGTACCCGCTGAACCAGGTGTTGAAGACGGTCTTGCCCAGCGCGCCGCTCGGGTTGAACTCCGCGACGTAGCCGTCCACGTCGCCGCGCATCCCACGGGCGGTGAGGTCCCACTCGAACGTTCCGCGGCCGTTGTTGGCGGCGAACGTCGCCGGATCCTGAGCCGCGATGTTGACGTTGATGCCGATCCGCTTCAGGTGGTTCTGAACCAGTGCGGCGATCGCGGGGAAGTCGAGGGGTGTCGAGAAGGTCGACAGCGTGACGTCGAAGCCCTTGGACTGCCCTGCAGCAGCCATCAGCTTTTTCGCCATCGGCAGGTCGAACTTCTCGTACTTGTTCTTCAGGTCGTCCTGCGACAGTGGCCAGGGGCCATAGCCGGGCGGGACATGCCCGCTGAACTCGCCCTCGCCGTTGTACACCTTGCGGATGATCTCCTGGCGGTTGATGGCGAAGTTAACGGCCTGACGGACGCGCTTGTCGTGCCACGGCTTGTTCTCGCCCGACTTGATCGTGAACTGGATCTCGCGAAAAGCGGCCGTCAGGCCGCTCAGCACCTTGAGGCCCTTGACACCCTTGAGCGCATTCGCGCTGTCGACGGAGACGGTCGCGCCCTGGATGGCGCCGGCGCGCAGCGCCGCGACGCGGGCCTGCTCGTCGGTGATGATGCGGTAGTTGATCCCGTCGAGGTACGGGAGCCCCTTCTTCCAGTAGCTCCCGTTCCGCAAGTAGCTGATGTGGTCGTTCGGAACGTACGAACCGTCGAGGCGGAACGGACCGGTGCCGATCCCCTGCGTGGCGGCGTTGACCGTCTTGTACATGTCACGCGGCACGATCGCCGAGTACCGCTGCCAGGCGAGATAGCCGTAGATGCGGGCGTCGGGCGCCTTCAGGTGCATCCGCAGCGTGTACTTGCCCACCGCCTCCGTGCCCGCGATCGCAGGCACCTGTCCGAGCACCGAGACGCTTCCGGGCAGAGGCGGGCTGAGCTGCTGCTCGAACGAGTAGACGCAGTCGTCGGCGGTCATCTCCTTGCCGTTGTGGAACTTGACGCCCTTGCGCAGATGGAATTCGATCGTCTTCGAGTCGCGGACCGTGTAGCCGGTGGCGAGCGCCGGGCCGACGTTGAGATCCTTGTCCCACTCGAGGAGTGACTCGTACATCGGCTCCTGCGCCGTGCGGGTCATCGTCAGGATGCCGCCGAACGGCGCGATGTGGGCCGGATCCTGCTCCAGCGCCCACGTCACCGTCCCGCCGCGCTTCGGCGTCGCGAGCGGGTTTCGCCTCAGCATGGCGAGCGCGGGCGACCCGTAGAAGAGGACCCCGCCGCCGGCGATTCCCGCTGCTCCCGCACGCTTCAGGAAGTCGATCCGCGTCAGCTCGCTGCCGGACTGGGCGCTCTCGTCGTCTCTCGGATTGTCGGTCATCTGTGGAGAACCTCCCTCTCGTGGTTTAGAGGATCTGACCGATCCTCGGGGCGTCGCCGTGGACGTCGTCGTAGAACACGGACTGGCGCAGCTCGAGCTGAGCGAGCCTGGCGAGGTTGTCGGGGTCGACGGCCACTCCCAGTCCGCTCGCCCGGGGGACGGTGAGACGGCCGCCGTCGGGCACGAGCGGCTCGGCGAGCACGTCATCCTCCTGGAGTGGATAGTGGGTGTCGATTGCGAACGGGAAGTTGGTCGAGGAAGCCGCAACGTGAAGGTTCGCCGTCGTCGCTACCCCGAGCTCGGCCCAGCTTCCGATCGTGCACCATTTTCCGGCAGCATCCGCGATCGCGGCGATCTGTCGCGCCCGTGTCAGCCCGCCGGCCTCGGACGGGTAGATCACGAACACGTCGCAGGCCTCCGCGCGCAGCAGGCGCAGGACAGAGCGAACGTCGGTGCATGCCTCGTCGGCGGCGAGCGGCACCGCGACCGCCCGGCGCACTTGCGCCATCCCCTCGACGTCGAAGTCGGGCACCGGCTGCTCGACGTACTGGAGGTCGAAGCGCTCGAGCGTGCGGATCGACTTGATCGCGGCTGGCACGCTCCAGTTCATGTTCGGGTCGATCCGGATCTTCGGCGCCGACCCGACAGTGTCGCGGATCGCCGCCAGCGTGTCGAAGTCCTGACCGAGGTCGCGGCCCACCTTGAGCTTGAGCTCCTCGAAACCCTGCTCGACGAACTCCGCGGCTTTACGGGCGTTCGCCTCCGGGTCATCGATGAAGAGGTAACCCACGAGGCGTACCTCGTCGCGACAAAAGCCGCCAAGTAGCTCGGCGACCGGGGTGCCGAGCGCCTTTCCCTTCAGGTCGAGCAGGGCCATCTCGAGCCCCGCGATCGCGTAGTTCGCGACCTGGCTCCAGTTGCGCGTGAACTCCTCCATGCGGTGGATCAGCCATTCGGTGCGGAGAGGGTTCTGCCCGATGAGGAACTGGGCGAGCTCCCGCTCGACAATCGTCTGGATCGTCGGCAGCGTTGGACCGGGCGCTTCTCCGAGGCCGGTTAGGCCCTCGTCGGTCTCGATCTGGAGGATCAGGCCGGAGCCGGTGTGGCGCGTGCCGCCGGACCACCTGAGCGGCTCGCGCATCGCGACGCTCACTGCGGTCGTCTCGACGCTGGAGATTCTCAACGGAGTCGCGCAAGCGTAAGAAGGTACTCCCGGATTGTCAACTATTTCGTTATTGTCGACAATCGAGCCAGTGGAGCCGGACGGGCAGCGACCGCATCGCCAGCGCGTGGTCGAGGCGCTGCGCACGGCGATTGTCTCTGGCCGGATGGGGCCTGGCGAGCGGCTGATCGAGAACCGGATCTCCCAGGAGCTCGGAACCGGCCGCGGCCCTGTGCGCGAGGCGTTGCGCCAGCTCGAGCACGAAGGGCTAGTCCAGTCGTTTCCCTACCGCGGCGCGGTCGTGTTGAGCGTCTCCGAGGAGGAGGTGCACGAGGTGCTGATCCCGATCCGGCTGACGCTGGAGCGCTTCACGTTCGGGAAGGCGCTCGAGCGCATGGCGGATGCGGACTTCGCGGACCTCGGCGGGATCGTCTGGGTGATGGACGAGGCGGCGCGCGCCGAAGACCTGCAGAAGGTCGTGGAGGCTGACGTCTCGTTCCACGAGCTCGTCATCCGCCGTGCCGGACAGCCGCACGCGGTGCAGATCTGGCGCAGCATCGCGCCGCGCATCAGGGCGTACTTCCTCCGCTACGGCGAGTTCCGCGACCTCGAGGGCCTCGTCGGGGAGCACCGCGAGCTGCTGGCCGCGCTGCAGACGCGCGACCCGGATGTCGTGCTCCCGCTGCTCGAGGATCACATCGCCGTTCGCAGTCCGCTTTGAGCTCCTTTCAAAACGAAGCACGGGCCGCCCGGCCGCGCTGGACGGCACGATGCGTCGTCCTCAGTCGCCCCCATATGCGGCGTCCGCCCTTTGCACCTCCCTGCGTCCTAGTCTCGCACTCTCCCATCGCACCCGGACAGCGCGTGGTCGTTCCGAAATGAGCTCTTTGAGCGAGCTCCTCCGCGTCGAGAACCTGCGGACGTCGTTTCGCACCGACCGGGGCCTGCTCCGTGCGGTCGACGGTGTCGATCTCGAGATCAGGCCGGGCCGCACGCTGGGCGTCGTCGGCGAATCGGGCAGCGGCAAGTCGGTGACGGCGCTCTCGATCATGCGACTGATCGACCAGCCCGGTCGGATCGAGCCTGGAAGTCGCATCTGGTTCGACGGGCGCGACCTGGCGAAGCTCGAGGACGACCAGATGGAGGACGTTCGCGGCAACGACATCTCGATGATCTTCCAGGAGCCGATGACCTCGCTCAATCCCGTGTTCACGGTCGGCAAGCAGATCGCCGAAGCCGTCCGCCTCCACCAGGGGCTGCGGCCGAGGGAGGCACTCGAGCGCGCCGTTGAGATGATGGAGCTCGTCGGGATCCCGGAGCCCGGTCGGCGCGTTCGCGACTACCCGCATCAGCTCTCGGGAGGAATGCGTCAACGCGTGATGATCGCGATGGCGCTGTCGTGCAACCCCAAGCTGCTGATCGCGGACGAGCCGACGACAGCGCTTGACGTGACGATCCAGGCCCAGATCCTCGAGCTGATGCGCGATCTGCGCGACCGGCTCGGCATGTCGATCATGCTGATCACGCACGACCTGGGTGTCGTTGCCGAGATGGTCGAGGACGTGGCCGTGATGTACGCGGGCCGGGTAGTCGAGCGAGGTGCGGTTGGGGAGGTGTTCGCGTCACCGCAGCATCCGTACACCGAGGCGCTGCTGCATTCGATCCCGATGCTCGGGATGACCCAGGCCGAGCCGCTGAAGGTCATTCGCGGCGTCGTGCCGAGCCCGCTCGACTGGCCGTTAGGCTGCCGCTTCGCTCCGCGGTGCGACTACGCCTTCGAGAGGTGCGCCGAGTACCCGGCGCTCTTCGACACGGGTGCGCACGAGTCGGCGTGCTGGCTGTGCGAGCACGGCCGGCGCGAGGCCGTCGGCGTCCGGGCGGCGGCCACGTGAGCTCCGGCAACGTCCTCGTGGAGACGCGAGGGCTTCGCACCCACTTCCCCATTCGCCGAGGTCTGCTCAGGCGCGTTGTCGGCCATGTGCAGGCAGTCGACGGCGTCGACCTGGAGATCGCCGGTGGAGAGACGCTCGGGCTCGTCGGCGAGTCGGGCTGCGGCAAGTCGACTCTCGGTCGAACGATCCTGCGGCTTGTCGAGCCGACTGCAGGTGAGGTGATCTTCGACGGAGCCGACGTCACCCGGGCGAAGCGCGGGCAGTTGAAGGAGCTGCGTGGCGACATGCAGATCATCTTCCAGGACGCCGTCGGGTCGCTCGATCCGCGCATGAAGGTGCGCGACCTGGTCGCGGAGGGGCTCGCGGTCCACGGCGCCGCCGGCCGGCGAGACCGCCGCCGGCGCGCCCTCGAGGTGCTCGAGCGTGTTGGTCTGAGCGCCGAGGCGGCCGATCGGTACCCGCATCAGTTCAGCGGCGGGCAGCGGCAGCGCATCGGAATCGCACGCGCGCTCGTGCTTCAGCCGAGGTTCGTCGTCGCCGATGAGCCAGTGTCCGCGCTCGACGTCTCGATCCAGTCGCAGGTGCTCAACCTGCTCGTCGAACTGAAGCAGGCCTTCGGGCTGACGTATCTCTTCGTCGCGCACGACCTCGCCGTGGTCGGCTACATCTCCGACCGGATTGCGGTCATGTACCTCGGCAAGGTCGTCGAGCTCGCCCCGGCCGCCGACCTCTTCGCGCGACCGCTGCACCCGTACACCATGGCTCTCCTCTCGGCAATTCCGGAGCCGGTGCCGGGGCGGAAGGAGCAGCGGATCATACTCCGGGGCGACGTCCCGAGCCCGATCGATCCTCCGTCGGGCTGCCGGTTTCGCACTCGTTGCCCACTCGCGCAGCAGATCTGCGTCGAGGTCGAGCCGCCGCTGCAGCCGCACGGCGGGGGGCCCGGCCACGTGGCTGCCTGTCACTTCGCCGGCACGCCGATCCCGGCAGCACCCCGGCGCTCGGACATCGCGGCGTAGGAACGTGCGCGGAGGAGCCCGCACTCCCGCGGTAGGCACCGCAAACGGTGTCTAGCGAGCCGCGGCACGACGTCAGGCTGCTGCACGACCGGCGCGTGCCGATGGGCGACGGGATCTCGCTCTCCGCGGATGTCTACCTCCCGCTCTCGGGCGGGCCCCACCCGACGATCTACCAGTGGACTCCGTACGAGTCGACGCGCGAGCGCTTCATCGCCTGGGGCGTCTGGTTCGCGCGCCGCGGCTACGCGGCCGTCGTCTCGGACGTCCGCGGGCGTTACGAGTCGGAGGGCGAGTTCGTCCCGTGGGTGAAGGACGGCCCCGACGCTGCAGACTCCCTCACCTGGGCGGCCGGGGAAACTTGGTGCAATGGCCGGATCGGCACCTGGGGACGTAGCTACGGCGCCCTTGTCCAGTGGCAGCTGGCGCACGTCGGGCACCCGAACCTCGAATGCATCGCACCGCAGGTGATCCACGACGACTACTTCTGGGACGGCTATTTCACGGGCGGTGCCTTCCAGCTCGCGCTCACGCTCGGTGCCGCTGCGCTCTGGACGAGCGCGCTCAGCCTGGTTACCGGGCCGAGCGCCGCCGACCTCCTGCTGAACGACCGCGTGTTCCGGCACCTGCCGCTGATCGAGCTCGACGAGGTCGCGATCGGCCGGAAGGTGGGCTACTGGCGCGAGTGGTGGGAGCATCAGGTGAACGACGAGTACTGGCACCAGTTCCACCACCGGCCGGCGCAGGTGACGGTCCCGATCTTCCAGCAGGGCGGCTGGTTCGACCCCTACTCTGGCTCGCACCTGCGGAGCTTCGCCGCGATCGGCGACCGCGTTCCGAACCGCGTGCTGATGGGCCCGTGGTCGCACGAGGAGGAGGTGGAGACGTTCGGGGGCGATGTCGACCTCGGCCCTGCCGCAGCGATCTCGATCCGCGAGCACGAGCTGTGTTGGTACGACCGCTGGCTCAAGGACGTCGACCAGGGCCGCGAGGAGCCTCCGATCAGCCTCTTCGTGCTGGGAGCCAACGAGTGGCGGGGCGAGCACGAATGGCCGCTTGCGCGCACCGAGTTCACGCCGTGGTACCTGCACAGCGGCGGTCGAGCTAACACGCTGAGCGGAGACGGAACGATCGACACCGAGCCGCCGCGCCCGGGCGAGCCCGCCGACCGGTATGCCTACGACCCTGACGATCCGGTTCCGACAGTTGGCGGCAACAACTCGGTCTTGACGATGACGCAGGGGGCGCAGACGCCGGTCGTTCCCGGCCCGCGCGACCAGCGCCCACTCGAGCGTCGCGACGACGTCCTCTGCTACACGAGCGAGGCGCTCGCCGGCGACCTCGAGGTGATCGGGCCGATCGAGATGGTCCTCTTCGCCGCGTCAAGCGCGAAGGACACGGACTTCATCGTGCGGCTCTCGGACGTCTACCCGGACGGCAGGGCGATCTTCCTCGCCGAGGGCATGCTGCGGGCCCGCTACCGGGACAGCGAGTGCGGAGACAGGCAGGAGCTGCTCGAGCCGAGTGAGGTTGCGGAGTACCGCATCCGCTGCTACCCGACCGCGAACGTCTTTCGCCGCGGCCACCGGCTCCGCCTCGACGTCACGAGCTCGAGCTTCCCGCGCTTCTCGCGCAACCTGAACACGGGCGAGGACGTCGCGACCGGGACTAGGATGGAGGTCGCCCGGCAGACGGTGCTGCACACCGACCGCTACCCCTCGCACGTGGTGCTCCCGGTCGTCCCGCGATGATCCTCCGCGGGGCGACCGTCTACCCGGGCGACGCGCCGCCGCTCGCGGCGGACGTCGTCGTCGAGGACGGGCGGATTGCAGCGGTCGTGCCGGTGGAAGAAGTCGCGAGCGCGCTGATCCTCTGCCCCGGCTTCATCGACCTGCACGCGCACTCGGCCCTGCGCTCCTTCGAGGATCCGTTTCTGACGCCGAAGCTCGCGCAGGGGTTCACGACGGAGGTGATCAACCCGGACGGTCTCGCGCCGGCGCCCGTCGCGCCCGAGCGTCGCGGCGACCGGCAGGCCTATCTCGCTGCGCTGGAGGGCCGCGGCCCGGAGCCCTGGCCCTGGACGACGCTCGCCGAGTACCTCGATGCGCTCGACGAGACGAGGCCAGCGATCGACCTCGTGCCCTCGATCGGGCACGGAGCGGTGAGAGACCGCGTCCTCGGCGGAGGGCGACGAGCGCCCTCCGCCGCCGAGCTCGAGGCGATGCGGCGCGAGGTGCGCGAGGGCCTGGAGGCGGGAGCCCGGATGCTCTCCTTCGGCCTCGTCTACCTGCCGGGCGCCTACGCTGAGACGGATGAGCTGGTGGCGGTCGCGGAGGAGGCGGCTGCCTTCGCGGCCCCGCTCGTCCCGCACGTCCGCAACGAGGGAGCGGGCGTCCTCGAGGCGGTGGGCGAGATGGTCGAGGTCGCGCGGCGCTCGGGAGCCTCTCTCCACGTCTCGCACCTGAAGTCGCTCGCCGACGAGCGGCTGGTCGAGCCGCTGCTCGAGCTGATCGACGAATCGGGGGCAACCTTCGACCAGTACCCCTACGGTGCCGGCTGCACGCTGCTCGCGAGCCTGCTCCCGGGCTGGGCGCAGGAGGGTGGGGCGGCAGCGACGCTCGACCGGCTGCGCGAGCGCGGGGTGCGGGAGCGAATCGCGCGCGAGGTCGCGGAAGGGCTCCCCGGCTGGGAAAACCTCCTCGGCACGCTCGGGCCGGAGCGGATCGTCGTCGAGGGCGAGTCGCTCGCCGCACGCGGAGGCGCACCGGTCGAGACCGTCTGCGAGCTCCTCCAGGAGTCCCGGCTCGCTGCGCAGATGGTGATGCACTACGCCTCGGAGGAGGCCGTTCGCGCGATCGCCCGGCACCCGCGGCAACTCGTCGGCTCGGACGGGATCTTCGGCGAGCGGCCGCACCCGCGTCTGTACGGGACCGCGCCTCGCTTCCTCGGGCGGTTCTCGCTGCGGGAGGGGCTCGTGCCGGTCGAGGAGGCTGTCGCCCGGCTGACCTCCCGGGCGGCCGATCGCCTCCGCCTGACCGACCGCGGTCGGATTGCGCCCGGCAAGCGAGCCGACCTCGTCCTGCTCGACGCGGAGCGTTACGTGGACGAGGCAACCTACGACGACCCGGCCCGTTCGCCTGAAGGCGTGGTGGGCGTGTGGGTGGCCGGCGAGCAGGTCTTCGCGCAGGGTGCTCCGACCGGCGCTCGCCCCGGCCGGGTCGTGCGATGACGCGGTTCCCGAGCATGTGGATCGAGGAGCTCCACCCGGGGCCGCTCCGCGGCGCGGCGAGCCGGCCGCTCCCTGCGCACGTCCGCGCGGAGATCCTCGCGGCTCTCGACGAGGTGAGGCCGGCGCCGCCGCGGGGACTGCCTGCGCTTCGCGAGGCGATCGGCCGGCTCCACGGCCGTGATCCCGACATCGAGGTGCTGGTGACGAGCGGGGCGCAGCACGCGCTCTCGGTCTGCTTCCGCGCGCTGGTCCAACCGGGGGAGAGCGTGATCGTGCCGACCCCTGCCTACTTCTTCGGCGGCGCGATCGAGGCGGCGGGCGCTTGCGCGGTGTACGTTGCGAGCCGCGAGAAGGACGGCTGGCGGTGGGATCCGGAGGCGATCGAGGCGGCCGTTGACGCCCGGACCCGGGCGCTCGTCCTCTGCAACCCGAACAACCCGACGGGGTACCTCCCGAGCGCCGACGAGATCGGCGCGCTCGTCGAGCTCGCGGAGCGCCACGGGCTCCTGATCGTCACCGACGAGGCCTACGAGCGCTACCTCTACGACGGCGCCCGGCTCGCGTCGGTACTCGATCGCACCCCCGACGCGGTGCTCGTCCGCAGCATCGGCAAGAGCTACGCGATGCCCGGCTGGCGCCTCGGGTACCTCGTCGCGCCTCCCCACGCGCTCGACGCCTGCGCGGAGGTGCTCGAGTGGGACTTGCTGCGCTGCCCGACCGTCGCCCAGCGCGCGGCGGCGGCGGCGATCGAGGGTCCGCAGGACTGGCTTGCCGACCTTGCGCAGGAGTACGAGCGAAAGCGGGACTCTGCGCTCGCCGCAGTCGAGGCGGCCGGGCTGCGCCGCGTCCGCCCGAGCGCGGGCCCCTTCCTCTTCGTCGGCGGCGTCGAGGACGAGCTGCTCGAGCTGGGAGCGGTACCGGGGCGCTTCTTCCAGGCGCCGGGCTACGCCAGGCTGCCGTTCGGGGGCGATCCGGACGTGCTCGCCCAGAGCCTCTCGAGCAGCCTCAGGTAGACGCGCGTCGCCCTGACGAGCTCCGCGACCGAGATCGACTCCTCGTCCGCGTGCGCTCCCTGGCCGCGCGGGCCGTGGTAGACGGTGGGGATCCCGGCCTCGCTCTGCCAGATCGCTGCGTCCGCGACCACCTTCACCCCCACCGGCTGCAGCTCCTCGCCGGTGACTTCGTGGTACGCGCCGCGGAGCGCCTCGACGAGCTGGTGGGCAGGGTCGATCCCGTACGACTCACGCACGGTGCGCAGGTCGAGCTCGATCGTGCAGCCGCTCTCGCGCGAGATCGGGTCGAGCCAGGAGCGGAACTCCGGCTCGACGTCTTCCCGGGTACGTCCAGGGGCCCACCTGCGCGTGCCCACGATCCTGCAGGTGTTCGGGTGGCGGTTGTAGAAGTCGCCGCCGTGCACCTCGCCCACGAAGACCGACTCGGCCCCGACCCACTCGTGCTCGACCTTCCCGAGCTCTGTCGACCACGCTCGCAGCGCCTCCAGCACCTTGCCCGCCGCGGCGAGCGGGTGAGGCGTGCCGGCCGGGGTCTGCAGCTCGTGCGTCGGCATCCCCTCGCGTGACAGCGTGATCTCGAAGGTCGCGCTCCCCATGTGCGCGACCGGCAGCTCGTGCGCCCCGAGCTCGCAGACGACGGCGTAGTCGCTGCGGAAGCCGTGATCGCGTAGAAGCCAGGTCAGATCCTCGCCGCGGCCGACGGGCGCCTCGTGTAGACCGATCGCGACGATTGCAATGTCGCCGGGAAAGGGCTTGCCGGCGAGTGCTCGCGCCATCTCCGCGGCGCAGACGAGCGCGCCCTTCATGTCGGCGCTGCCGCGGCCGATCACGGTGTCCCCCTCGACGCGTGGCAGGGCGTGGGGGATCGGGACGGTGTCGAGGTGCCCGTTGAACGCGACGGACGGTCCCGGCTCGCCGCCGCGGAGGCGGCCGACGACGATCGGCGTCGCCGGGAAGAGCCCGTCGAGGAGCTCGACGTCGAGGCCCGCCTCCTCGAGCCGTAGGGCATACACCCGCGCCGCCGCCGCGGTGTCTCCGGTGGGGCTGTCGACCTCGACGAGCTCGAGCGTCAGGTCGCGCAGGCGATCGGCCGAGACCGTCACACGACCGGCAGCACGACGTGCGAGGGGTGCTCGGCGTCCACGTAGACCCTCTGCTCCGCCACCTGCGTCCGGGTGTGGCGCCCCATCGGCTCGCCCGTGTTCGGGTTCAGGTCGAGGCGCGGGAAGTTCGAGCTCGAGACGTCGAGTCGGATGCGGTGGCCGGCGGCGAAGAGGTTGCTCGTGGGGGCGAGCGCGATCGTCACGGGGTAGATGCCGTCCGGCTCCAGGAAGACCTCGCGGTCCCAGCCCTCGCGGTAGCGGCAGCGGATGATCGAGTCGCTCAGGTTCATGTGGTACCCCTCGGGGTAGTCCTCGCTCGGTGGATAGACGTCGACGAGCTTGGCGGTGAAGTCGGTGTCCGGCGCCGACGAGCTGACCCAGAGGCGAACCTTCACGGGCCCGGTCAGCTCGACCGCCTCTGCGAGGGGCTCGCTCTGGAAGACGAGGACGTCCTCCCGATCCGCGAGCAGCGGGTACGGGGGCTCGGCGGCGAAGATCTCCGGCGTCTCCGCCTGGTGCGCGGGACCGGGGGAGAGGACGTTTCGCAGCCTTAGCACCGGGTTGAGGAAGCGCGTCCACATCGCCTCCTGGCCGCTCCCGTCGTCGGGCGGCAGCTCGCCGATTTGGCAGAGCAGGCCGCCGATGCTCGGCACCGGGTGTGCCGGGTCGTACGTGAACCTCCGTGACACGGTGCCCGCCGCGGGCGCCTCCTCGCGCAGCGAGCCGTCGCCGTGGAGATGGAACGCCGTCCACCGCGTGCGCGCGAGCGGCCATTCGCGCTCCTCCCGCCAGCGCCCACCATGGTCGAGCTTGCCCTTGTCAGTGCGCCGTCCGCTGCCGCCGCCCATGACGAAGATGCGCACCGGCGCCTCGTTTTCGACACCGTTCCGCTCGTCGCGAAGCCAGCGCTCGAAGAAACGGAGCTGCTCCTCGAAGTAGCGACGCACGCCCCAGATGCTCTCCGGCCCGAAGTCGACGTCGAGCGTGAAGCTCGCGTCGCCCCGCATCCCGACGTGGCTCCAGGGGCCGACGACGAGCCGCTGCGGCGCGCCGTTTTGCTCCGCCATCGCCGCGAAGTACTCGGTGTCCGCGTGGGGGAACCCGTCGTACCAGCCGGTGGAGTACGTGCCGGGTACGTCTGCGTGCCGGTCGAACCGTGCGGTGAAGTCGTTCTCCTCGCGTGCCCAGAACTCGTCGTAGCTTCCGCGCGTGTAGTAGTCGAAGAGCGTCTGCTCGAGCGCCGGCGTGTGCCGCAGCGAGAGCTCGCCCGGGCGCCACGGCATCGAGCGCAGCAGCTCCCGCATCCGCCGCAGATCCGCCCAGACCTCGTCCTGCTTGGCCGGGTCGTCCGCGATGTCCTGCGCGTCCTGGGCGTGGATGAAGAGCGCCCAGAACATGTGCAGTTGCATCGCGCCCCCTTCACGCGACTGGTTCGCGTAGCTGTTCGTCGGAACGACGTCGGGCCAGATCGCGCTCAGGTGCGGCGGGCGCTCGAGCGCGGCCCGCACCTGGGTGATCGCCGCGTAGGAGCTTCCGACCATCCCCACGCGCCTGTTGCTCCAGGGACGCGAGGCAAGCCACTCGACGGTGTCGTAGCCGTCCCGTCCCTCATGCGGGGTGATCGTGTGGAAGTAGTCGCCCGTGCCCTCCGAGCGATAGCGGTCGCGGAGATCCTGCAGCGCGACGACGTAGCCGCGCGGGGTGAAGAAGTCGGCGATCTCGCTGTACCGGCGGTCGGTCTTGTCGTAGGGCGTCCGGCAGAGGATCGTCGGGAACCTCCCTTCGAGCCACGCTCCGTCAAGCGCTGGCCGGTAGACGTCGGTCGCGAGCCGCGTGCCGTCGCGCATCGCCACCATCACGTCCTTCGAGAGGACGATTCCGTGGAGATCACGCATGGATGAAGAGGTTGCCGTAGTCGTCGACGCGCGCGTGGTACCCGGGGTGGACAACGGTGGTCGAGTCGAACTCCTCGACGATCGCCGGCCCTTCGAGTTTGGCGCCGGCCCCGAGCGAGTAGCGGTCGTAGACGGGGCAGTCGAGGAAGTCTCCGCTCTCCGCAAAGTAGACGGGCCGGCGGGCGCACTCCACCGCCGTGCCCTTCGCCTGGATCCGCGGCAGCTGCGGCTTGGCGATCCGGCCGACGGCGGTGAGGCGGAGGTTCACCGCCTCGACTGGCTCCTCTTCCGCGCTGAAGCCGTAGGCGCGATCGTGAGCGGCGTGGAAGCCGCCGAGGGCAGCAGTCAGGTCGTCGGCCGGCACGGTCAGCTCGTAGCTCTGGCCGACGTAGCGCAGCTCGATCTGCCGCAGGAACGAGATGTCGCTCGGCGCGACCCCCTCGCGCGTGAGCGCGGCCCGGCCCTCCTCCTCCATCCCTGCAAACGACGCCTCCGCGTCAGCAGGCTCGATCCCGTCGAGGCGCCGCAGGAGCGCCGCCGTGTAGTCCCGCTTCAGGTCGGTGGAGAGCAGACCCGTCGCCGAGAAGATCCCCGGGCTCGTCGGCACGAGCACCGTCTGCATGCCGGCGTCGCGCGCTAGCGCGTTCGCCTGCGCCGGGCCGGCGCCGCCGAACGCAACGAGCACGAAGTCGCGGGGGTCGTAGCCGCGCTGAACCGAGATCAGGTGCAGCGCGTTGACCATGGCGGCGTTGGCGATCTCGACGATCCCGTGGGCCGCTTCGACGACGGACACGCCGAGTGGAACCGCGCAGCGCTCCTCGATCGCGGCCTGAGCGCCCGCGACGTCCAGCTCGATCTCGCCGCCGAGGAAGTAGGAGGGGTTGAGCCGCCCGAGCACGAGGTTCGCGTCGGTCATGGTCGGCTGCTCGCCTCCGCGCGAGTAGCAGACGGGCCCCGGATCGGCGCCCGCGCTCTGCGGCCCGACGCGCAGGAGCCCGCCGGAGTCGATCCAGGCGATCGAGCCGCCGCCGGCGCCGATCTCCACCAGGTCGATGACCGGCGTGCGCACGGGATAGCCCGAGAGGGCGAGGCCGCCGATGCCCGCCCTCGCCGCGGCCCCGACCTGGTAGTCCTTCGTCACCTCTGCGGCTCCGTCCTGGATCAGGCCCACCTTCGCGGTCGTCCCGCCCATGTCGAAGGAGATCAGGTCGGCCAGGCCGAGCGCCTCCCCGAGCGAGGCGGCCGCGATCACGCCCGCGGCGGGGCCGGACTCCACCATGAAGACGGGCCGCGCCCGCGCCGCCGCGGAGGAGAAGACCCCGCCGCTCGACTGCATCACGAGCAGCTCCGCCTCGATGCCGGCCTCCGAGAGGCGCGCTTCGATGCTTTTCAGGTAGCGCGAGACGACCGGCTGGATGCCGGCATTGATGACGGTCGTCGAGGCGCGAAGGTACTCCCGGAACTCCGGCGCGACCTCCGAGGAGAGCGAGACGAAGGCGTCGGGGTGCATCTCCCGGAGGATCTCCCCGACCCGCCGCTCGTGCTCACCGTTGATGTAGGCGTGCAGCAGGCAGACGGCGACCGACTCGACACGCTCTTCCCGGAGCTGCGCCGCCACCTCGCGCACGCTCGCCTCGTCGAGCTCCAGCCGGACGGAACCGTCCGGCTCCAGCCGCTCGCGTACGCCGAAGCACAGGTTGCGCGGAACCAGGGGCCGCGGCTTCTCGAAGTGGACGTCGTAGAGGGTCGGGCGAACCTGCCGTGCGATCTCGAGCAGGTCGCGGAAGCCCTCGGTCGTGACGAAGCCGGCGCGCGCGACCTTGCCCTCGATGATGGAGTTGGTCGCGACGGTGGTGGCGTGCACGACGTAGCGGAGTGCCGCGCCCTCGACCCCAGCCTCGGCGAGGATGCGGCGCGTCGCCTCCATGAACCCGGCCGAGGGGTCGCGCGGGGTCGAGGCGACCTTCGCGATCCGCACGGCTCCCGTCTCCTCGTCCACAAGCGTCGCGTCGGTGAACGTACCTCCGATATCGACGCCAAGGCGATAGCTCACGCCCCTGGCCGCCTTTCGCTCCCACCCGGCGGAGCCGGGCTCCGCGAAAAGCTGACGCCGCTGGGCCCACGACGCCTTTCGGGGCCCTGCGTCTCGGTACTGTCCCCTCCGGCCTCGTACCCCCAGCGGCGCCCCAGGAACGTGAGCGAGCTCACGCCCGCAACCTCGCCGTTTCCGCCTCGTCGACCCGTCCGTCGACGATCGCGACGCGGTAGTGTTCGCGCGCGCGCGCGAGGCTCACCTTCCGCTCCACGACATCCCGCAGGACGCGCGCGGGATCGCGGTCGTGGGGAGGACCGTAGCCGCCGCCCCCGCAGGTCCGGTAGCTGATCACGTCGCCGGCGCCAATCTCGATTGTTGTTTTCGAGCCGAGCCTTCGTCCCTCGCCGTCGGGGTTCAGCACGTACTCGGCCTTGCGACCGGGGAGGCCGCCGAAGAGGCCCCAGGGGCCGGAGCGGTCGCGGTCGGCGAGGATCGAGAAGGTCGTCGCCCGGTCGAAGCGGTAGTCCTTACGCAGCCCGAGCCCTCCGCGGAAGCGGCCGGGACCGTCGGAGTCCTCGACGAGCTCCAGGCATTCGACGCGGACCGGGTAGCCGCGCTCGGTCTCCTCGACCGGCGCGTTCTCGGTGTTCTGGCCGTGCGTCTGCACGGCGTCCGGGCCGTCGCTTGCGATCCGGCCTCCGTAGCCACCGGCGAAGGTCTCGAGGAAGCAGTAGTACTCGCCGGTCTGCGGGTCGATGCCCCCGAAGCCTGCATGGCACATCATGGCCTTCGTCCCCGCGGGGACCCGCTCCGGCATGGTCTCGGATAGAGCCTTGAAGATGATGTCGTTCAGGCGGGTCTGGGTCTCCCATCCGCCGACGACCGGCGAGGGTGCGGTGCAGTTCGTCACGGAACCTAGCGGTGCCTCCAGGCGCACCAGCCGGTAGAAGCCGTCGTTCACCGGGAGGTCCGGATCGACGAGGCACTTCACCGCGTACGCGCAAGCGGAGTAGGTCTGCGCGAAGGTGGAGTTGACGGGCGCGCGCCGCTGGGGGTCCGAGCCCGCGGTGTCGAAAGACACGCCCTCCTCGCCGATCGTCACCCGCACCCGCAGGTAGACGGGATCGTCGGTATAGCCGTCGTTGTCGACGCTGCCGTCAGCCTCGAAGGTGCCGCGCGGAAGCTTGGCGAGCTCGGCCCGGGTGCGCCGCTCCGTGTAGTCGAGCAGCTCTTCCATCGCCTCGGTGACCGTCTCGAGCCCATGGCGCTCGACGAGCGCCGTCAATCTCCGGACGCCGGTGTTGTTCGCAGCGACCTGCGCGCGAAGGTCGCCTGCCGTCTCGTGCTTGGAGCGGATCTGGGCCAGCACGAGCCGGAAGACGTCCGGCACGAGCCGGCCCGCTGCCACGACCTTGACGGGCGGGATGATGACGCCCTCCTGGTAGACCTCGCGAAAGGCGCCGATCGAGGCCGGCGCACCGCCGCCGACATCGACATGGTGGGCGAGGTTCGTGACGTAGCCAAGCAGGCGCCCGCCGGCGTGCACGGGCGCGATCAGGCTGATGTCGTTCAGGTGGACGCCGCCCGGGAACGGCTCGTTCGTGATGATCATGTCCCCCGGCGCGAGGTTCTCCGCTCCGTACTCGAGCACCGCCTTCGGCACCTGCTCCACCATCGACCCGAGGTGCACCGGCTGCGCGAACCCCTGCGCGACCGAGCGGAGCCCGACGTCGAAGAACGCGCAGGAGAAGTCGGAGCGGGTCTTGATGTTCGTCGAGTAGGCGCTACGGCGGAGCGCCAGCACCATCTCGTCCGTCGCCGCGACGAGGGCGTTGCGGATCACCTCGAAGGTGATCGGGTCGAGGCTCATCCGGGCTCGCCCGCGAGCGAGGGCTCGACCGAGCGATAGGCGCCGTCGGAGCGGTAGCGCTCGTGGGCCCGCTCGACCGCGTCGAGATCGAGCTCGAAGCCCAGCCCGGGGCCTTCCGGCACGGCGACCCGCCCGCCCGCGAGCGCGGGTGGCTCGCGCACGAGCGGCTCGGCAAGGAGCTGGTGCATCGACTGGTTGCCGAGCGTCAGGTTCGGGATCGCCGACATCACCTGCAGGCCCGCGAAGGTCGAGATCGCGCTCTCCATGCATGCGTGCCGGTTGAGCGGGAGGCCGTGGTCGCTCGCGCTCTGTGCGAGCTGGCGCATCCGCCACAGGCCGCCGCACTCGTGGTGGCCGAGGACGATCACGTCCGCGGCCTCTCGCTCGAGCACCGCGCGGAGCTCCGGAGCCGTGTAGACGGCCTGGTCTGCCGCGATCTTCGTCTCCACGGAGCGCCGCACTCGCGCGAGGCCGGCCACGTTCGCAGCCTCGACCGGCTGCTCGACCCAGTCGATCCCATAGCGCTCGAGACTGCGGATCCGCTCGACCGCCGTCGGGACGTCCCACGCCTCGTTCGGATCGAGGCGGAGCAGCGCGTCGGGGCCGATCGCCTCGCGCACCGCCGCGACCGCGGTCTCGTCCGCCTCTCGCGCGCGGCCGACCTTGATGTAGACGACGCGATAGCCCTCTGCCGCAAGCTCGCCCGCGTGACGCGCGAGCTCGGCGGCCGTCTCCCCCTGCGGGAAGGCCATGAAGTCGACCTCGTCCCGGACGCGGCCGCCGAGGAAGGTCGAGGCGGGAACGTCGAGTGACTTGCCGAGTGCGTCCCAGCAGGCGACCTCGATGCCCGAAAGGATCTGGTTCGTCCAGCGCGGGGTGACGCGCCAGCGGCCCCGCCGCCAGAGCTCGCCCAGCACGGCCTCGACCTCCCCCGCCGGACGACCGAGGAAGGCCTCCGCGATCAGAGCGCCGTACGACTCGACCGCAGCCTGGTCCTCGCAGATCGAGTCGCCGTAGCCGACCGCGCCGTGCTCGAGCTCGACCGTCCAGAGGACCAGGTTGGCGCCCAGTTGTGCGCCCGAGCTCCAGTGGAAGGGTCGCTCGAGCGGGATCGCGAGCGGGGTCGACTCGATCCGCGCAATCCTCACGCCGCAGCCTTCGCTCCGGACGTGCCCGGTCCGCGGCGCAGACGGACGGACGGGCAAGCCCGCCCGTCCTGAAGCCGGCGCCGCAAGCGTCGCCTCACGCGCGGTTCCCGGGGCCCCAGACGGAGCTGAACGTGTCGGCCTCCTCGAAGCGCGAGCGGCGCAGAGGCGAGATGTCGATCTTCGGCGCCCGCCCCGCGATCACCTCCGCTAGCGCTTCGCCGATCGGCGGGCCGATCTTGAAGCAGTGGCCGCTGCCGCCGAAGGCCGAGTAGTAGCCCTCGAGCTCCGGCTCACCACCGACGATCGGATACCAGTCGTCGGTGATGTCGTACATGCCGGAGTAGCCGGTGATGTACTCGACACGGCCGCGCAGGCTCGGCAGGCGCCGGTAGAGCTTGTCGAGCATCTGCTCGACGTGCGCGTCGTCGGTGCCCGGGTCGTAGGTCTCCGGGTCGTCGGGCTCGACCTCTTTCGGCCAGCCCTCGCCGACGAGCAAGGTGTCGGGGCCGTGCGGCCTGAAGTAGAAGCGCTGGACGACGTCCGAGGTGACCGGAATCTCGCCGAAGTTTTCGGGAAGCCGGACCTGTGCCTCGTGCTCCCGGCTGAAGGTGAGGTGAACCTCGATTCCGACCATCCTCGCGATCCGATCGCCCCAGGGCCCGGCGGCGTTCACGACGACCGGAGTTGCGATGTCGCCCGCGTCGGTGCGGACGCCCGCGATCGCCCCGTTCGAGCGCTCGATGCCGGTGACCGCGCGTCCCTCGTGCACGCGCAGCCCCCGCTGGCGCGCCGAATCGACGAGCGAGCGCGTCGTGCGGACCGGGTCGGCGTAGCCGGAGGTCGTCTCCAGGCACGCGAGCGCGATTCCGTCGAGCGCGATCTCCGGGAACCGCTCGCTGATTTGAGCGGGGGTGAGGATCTCGGTCTGGACCCCGAGCGAGCGCTGGAGGGGCGCGACGTCTCGGATCGCCTGCTCTTCCGCCGGCGGCGCCATCACCATGTAGCCGCAGCGGACGAAGCCGCTCGGGCCGCCGAGCTCATCCTCGTTCGCGTCGAACATCTCCACCGCCCGCACGGCCAGCCGGATCGCGACCTCGTTCGAGTAGTGCTGCCTGACGTTCGCCGCCGAGTACTGGGTCGAGCCCGAGCACACGGCGCCCTTGTCGAGCAGCACGATCTCGCCGTAGCCGGCCTTGCACAGGAAGTGCGCGACGCTCGCGCCGAGGATGCCGGCGCCGATGACGACTGCGTCCGCTCTTTCAGTCATCTTGTGCAAGGTTGGCAGCGCAGACGGGCACGCGGCAAGCCGCGCACCCTGAGGTCGGCACCGCAAGCGGTGCCTTGGCCGCGTCCGCTCGCTCGGTCATCTCTGGTTCTCCTTCGGGTCGAAGCCGTACAGGTCGCGCGCGGCGGCCTCGCTCAGCTTGCCGTCCCGGACGTCCGCTGCGATCGCCTCCGGGTCTCGCTGGCCCGGGTCGCCGAAGCCGCCGCCGCCCGCGGTACGGTGGTGGAAGGTATCGCCGGGGCCGATAACCGTCGAGAACATCGGCGGCAGCCGCTCCTCGCTCCCGTCGGCGCGGCGCAGGAGGTTCTCCGAGCAGGCACCGTCCCCGCCGCCGGCGAGCCCCCAGGGCGCGTGCCGCTGCCGGTCGGAGCGGACGACGAGCGAGGTATCGGGTGTCAGACAGCGCCAGGAGCGCTCGATTGCGAGCCCGCCCCGGAAGCGGCCGGCGCCGCCGGTGTCCGGCACCAGGCCGTAGCGCTCGATCACGATCGGAAACTCGCTCTCCGCGACCTCGACGGGAATGTTCGAGGCCGTGGCGGCGGGGTTGGAGAGCCCGTCATTCCCGTCGTTCTCGGGGGTCGCGCCCCAGGTACCCGTGACCAGCTCGTAGTAGACGAAGCGCTCGCCGTCGGTGCGCTTGCTCCCGAAGACTGCGATCGAGTTGCCGCCCTCGCCGGCCGCCGCAATCTCCCCGGGCAGGAGCTGCGCCAGCGCGCCGGCGACGGCGTCCACGATTCGGAAGCCGGTGACGCCGCGCATGGAGGACGCGGCGGGCATGACCACCTCCGCGATCGTCCCCGGCCTCGTCACGAGGTTCACCGGACGGAAGGCTCCGGCCGTGTTCGGCACCTCGATGCGCAGAGCGGCGCGGATCGCCTGGTACACGGCCGCCGCGACGAACGAGCGCGTGCTGTTGAGCGAGCCGGCGACCATCGGTGATGACTCGGAGAAGTCGGCCGTGACCTCGTCACCGTCGATCGTCACGCGCACGTGGATCGGCACGTCGCGGGTCTCGACCCCATCCGAGTCGAGGTAGTCGGTGAACTCGGCGCTCCCATCCGGCCAGCCTGCGATCTCGTGCCGCACCAGGCGCTCGGTGTGGTCGATCAGCGCCTCCTGGAGCGCCGCGAGCCGCTCCGGACCGTAGCGCTCCGCGAGCTCCTGCAGTCCGCGCTCGGCGACCGAGCAGGCGGCTACCTGGGCGCCGAGGTCGCCGAGCGTCATGCGCGGGATGCGGACGTTCGCGCAGATGATCTTGAACACGTCCTCGACGGGCTCGCCGCCGGCGTACAGGCGCAGCCAGGGCAGCCGGATCCCCTCCTGGAAGATCTCGGTGTTGTCGCAGGCGCTCGAGCCCGGCAGCCGGCCGCCGATATCGCCGTGGTGGGCGGTTGCGCAGGCGAAGCCGATCAGCTCACCCTCGTGAAAGACGGGCTTGAAGACGAACAGGTCCTGGAGGTGCATGCCGCCGTCGAAGGGGTCGTTCAGCAGGTAGACGTCGCCCGGCGCCAGGTCCTCGCCGTAGTGGGAGAGGAGCGCCTCCATCGCGGTCGGGATCGAGCCGAGGTGGAATGGGATCGTCACCGCTTGCGCCACCGTGTCGCCCGCGGCGTTGCAGACAGCGGCGGAGAAATCCATCCCATCGCGGACGACGGTCGAGTGGGCGGTGCGAAAGATGGTCGTCGCCATCTCGTCCGCGATCGACGCGAGCGCGTTCGCGACGATCTGCTGTGTGATCGGGTCGAGCGCGACCGGCGCCCTAGCCATGCTTGCGCTCCAGGACGAGAGTCTCGGTCTGCACGTCGCGGCGGGCAGTCCATCCGGGCGGCACGACGACGGTGGTGTCGTACTCGTCGACGAGGAACGGCCCCGGCTCCGCACCGCCTATGGAGGCCCGGCTCCGGACGGGCGCCTCGACCGTCTCGCCGGCGAAGTGGGCCCGCCTCGTTCCCTGTGACTCGCTCGCCCCGCTCACGTGGAGCACGTGGGCCTCGGCGGCCGGGCCGAGCGCGGCGAGGCGCAGCGCCCGGATCTCGACGGGCGACTCGGGCTGGCCGCGGACGCCGTAGAGGCGCTCGTGCTCGTCCTCGAAGCGCGCGAGGAGCTCCGGGAGCGACTCTCCTGCCGGGAAGTCGACCTCGACCTCCCAGCTCTGCCCCTCGTAGCGGAGCTCTGCGCTCCTGGTCCACTCGGTGGGTCCGGAGCCCGCAGCCGCAGCGAGGCGCGTCCGGAGCTCGGCGTAGACCTCCTCGACCGCCGCGCCGTCGGTTCCCCGGGCGTCCAGCCGGCACGTCCGAACGTCGTGGAGCTCGGGGCGCGCGAAGAGCAGGCCGAGAGAGCTGAAGAGGCCGGCCAGCGCGGGCACGAGCACCGTCCGCACGCCGAGCTCCTCCGCGAGACCGACGGCATGGATCGGCCCCGAGCCGCCGTAGGCGATCAGCGCGAACTCCCGCGGATCGCGGCCGCGCTCGGAGGAGACGGAACGAAGCGCCCGTGTCATCCGGGCGTTCGCTATGTCGTGGATGCCGCGAGCCGTCTCGAGGAGCGTCAGTCCGAGAGCATCGGCGACGCGCGCCACCGCCCGCTCGGCAAGCTCGCGTGAGACCGCGATCTCACCCCCGGCGAGCGGTGCCGCCGGCATCGTGCCGAGCACGACGTTGGCATCCGTCACCGTCGGCTCCTGGCCGCCGCGCCCGTAGCAGGCCGGCCCGGGATCGGCGCCGGCGCTGCGCGGACCGACCTGGAGCCCGCCTGCGGAGTCGACGAAGGCGATCGACCCGCCTCCCGCGCCGACCTCGGCGATGTCGATGGCGGGAATGCGTAGCAGCTCGCCCGAGCCGCGCAGCAGGCGGCTCCCGGCCGAGATCGAGCCGCCCACCTCGTACTCGCGCGCGCGAGAGACAACTCCGCGCTCGATCAGCGAGGCCTTCGCGGTCGTCCCGCCCATGTCGAAGGAGATCACGTTCTCGTAGCCCAGCCGGCGCGCAATCGCGAGCGCGGCGACGACGCCGGCTGCGGGACCCGATTCCAGTGCGTACACCGGCCGCGCGCGGGCGTCTTCCGAGGTCATGACGCCGCCCGAGGATTGCATGATCCGGAGGGGAGCGGTGACACCGAGCCCGTCGAAGCCGCCGCAAATGCGGTCGAGGTAGGACGCCATCAGCGGGCGCACGTAGGCGTTCACCGCCGTGGTGGCCGAGCGCTCGTACTCGCGCTGCTCGCGCAGGATGGCGCTCGAGAGCGAGACGGCGACCCCGGCCAGCTCCCGCTCGAGGATCGCGCCGAGGCGCTCCTCGTGATCGGGGTAGAGGTAGGCATGCAGCAGGCAGACGGCGACCGACTCGACGCCTTCCTCTCGCAGCCGTCCCGCGACCTCGCGCGCCTCGACCTCGTCGAGGGGCCGCTCGACAGTGCCGTCCGAGAGCACGCGCTCGCCGATCTCGAAGCGCAGGTGCCGCGGGACGAGTGCCGGGGGCTTGCGCCAGAAGAGGTCGTACATGTGCGGGATCCGCAGCCGCCGCAGCTCGAGTACGTCCCGGAAGCCCGCGGTCGTGACGAGTGCCGTCCTCGCGCCCCGCCGCTCGAGCACTGCGTTCGTCGCGACGGTGGTCCCGTGCACGACCTCCGCGATCTGAGCGGCGCGCCCATCCGCGAGTGCAGCGGAGGCCTCGAGGACGGCGACCTCGTAGCGGGGCGGGGTCGAGAGGAGCTTGCGGATCGTCGCGCGGCCGGCCTCGTCGTGCAGC
>JBBQDZ010000006.1:0-27765 GCA_038320185.1 Gaiellales bacterium | reverse complement strand
CGGCGCCGGGCACGGGCCCTCGTCGCGGACGCCCTCCAGCGTGTCGCGGCGAGCCACACAGCGGAGACGACGGTTACCGTGGTCGAGCTCGCGAGCGACGACATGAAGGGCCGGATCATCGGCCGCGAGGGTCGAAACATCCGCGCGCTCGAGCACATGACAGGCGTCGACTTCATCGTCGACGATACGCCGCACGCGGTCGTGCTGTCGTCGTTCGACGGGATCCGCAGGGAGGTCGCGAAGCTGACGCTCGAGAAGCTGATCGAGGACGGGCGGATCCACCCGGCGCGGATCGAGGAGATGTACTACCAGTCGAAGGCCGAGCTCGAAGAGCAGGTCTTCCAGGCCGGCGTGCAGGCGGTGTACGAGGCGAACTGCGGCGAGCTCAACGAGGAGCTGGTCAAGATCCTCGGCCGGCTCAGGTACCGCACGAGCTACGGGCAGAACGTCCTCAAGCACACCCTCGAGGTCGTCCAGCTCGCCGGACTGATGGCGGCGGAGCTGGGAGCGAGTGTCAAGACTGCGAAGCGGGCCGCGCTGCTGCACGACGTCGGCAAGGCGATGACCCACGAACTCGAGGGATCTCACACGCAGCTATCCGTGCAACTCGCGCGTCGCCACGCGGAGTCTCCAGCCGTTCTCCACGCGATCGAGGCGCACCACTACGACGTGCAGCCACAGACGGTCGAGGCAGTGCTCCTGATCGCCGCCGACGCGGTGTCGGCCTCGCGGCCTGGCGCGCGCGGCGAGAGTCTCGAGCACTACGTCAAGCGCCTCGAGGCACTCGAAGAGCTGGCCGCGCAGAAGCCAGGGGTCGAGAAGGTCTACGCCATCCAGGCCGGGCGTGAGATTCGCGTCATCGTCAAGCCGACGGAGGTCGACGACGACGCAGCCGTCCTGCTCTCCTACGAGATCGCGCGTGAGATCGAGGGTCAGCTCGAGTACCCCGGCCAGATCAAGGTGACGGTCATCCGCGAGAGCCGGGCGGTCGAATTCGCGAATTGAAGCGTGCCTTCGGCACTCCCAATCGCGCAGACTCGCGGGCTTCGCCGCTCCCTGCAAGCCTTCGAACCTCGGTCCTGCGGGCCTTCGCGGAAGACGCCGGGCTACGATGACCAAGCTTTGAGGCGGTACCACGTCACGACGTTCGGGTGCCAGATGAACGCGCACGATTCCGAACGGGTCAAGGGCATGCTCGAGGAACTCGGCCTGGGAGAGGCGCCGACGCAGGCCGAGGCCGACGTCCTCGTCTTCAACACCTGCACGATCCGCGAAAAGCCCGACCAGCGCTTTGCCGCTCACATCGCGCAGGCCGCAGCGCTGAAGGTGCGCGACCCGCAGAAGGTGATCGCCGTCGGTGGCTGCTATGCCGAGGCACAGCGCGAGCGGATCTTCGAGCTCTACCCGTGCGTCGACGTCGCGTTCGGGCCAGGCTCGATCCCGCACCTCGCCGACTGGATCGGAGCTGGCGGAGAGGCCCCGCGTGGGCGCTTCGCGGAATGGAGATCCTTCGCGGGCGATCTCCCGGCCCGCCGGGAGCGAGCCTTCCAAGCCTGGGTGCAGATCTCGATGGGCTGCAACTCGAGATGTTCGTACTGCATCGTCCCGTCCGTTCGCGGCCGCGAGCAGAGCCGCCGGCCGGGGGACGTCGTTTCGGAGGTGTCGACGCTTGCTGCCGACGGTGTGCGGGAAATCACACTCTTGGGCCAGAACGTCAACTCTTACGGGCGCGACCTCCCGCTCGACTCACGCATCGACTTCGCAGGCCTCCTTCGCGCGTGCGATGGCGTCGAGGGGATCGAGCGCATCCGCTTCACGAGTCCCCACCCAAAGGACTTCCGGGCGCCGGTGATCGACGCGATGGCGGCGTGCGTATCGGTTTGCGAGCACGCACATCTGCCGCTCCAGTCGGGCTCCACGCGCATTCTGAAGGCCATGCGTCGAACCTACGGCCGTGACCGCTACGTGCGCTTGGCAGGCGAGATGCGTGCCGCGATTCCCGATCTCGCTCTCACCACCGATCTGATCGTCGGCTTCCCGGGCGAGACCGAGCGCGACTTCGAGGAGACGATCGAGGTCGTCGAGGAGGTCGGATTCGACAGCGCGTTCACGTTCGTGTTCTCCCCGCGGCGGGGGACCGAGGCCGCCGAGATGCCGGACCAGGTGCCGGATGACGTGAAGCACGCACGCATCGAGCGCCTGATCGACGTCGTGCAAGGAGTCGCCCGCGCCCGAAACGAGGAGCGCATCGGGCGGGTCGAGGAGGTGCTCGTCGAGGGCGCGAGCCGCAACGATCCGGCACTCTTGCGCGGGCGCACGCGCCGCAACACGACGATCAATTTCAAGGGATCCGCCGCCCCCGGCGCGCTCGTGCACGTTATGGTCGAGAGCGCGAGCTCGACGACGCTCCGCGGTAGCCAGGGCGCCCGGGTCGCGGCCTAGCGGAAACGAACGGCAGCTCGGGCGGCCGTATGGCTCCTTCTCGCGTAGAAGGCCGCGACTTGCTCATTGCCATCTTCGGCCCGACCGCGAGCGGCAAGACGGCGGTGGCGGAGGCGCTCGCCACGCGGCTTGGCTCCGAGGTCGTGTCCTGCGACGCGATGCAGGCCTACCGAGGCCTGCCGATCCTGACCAACCAGCCCGAGAGCCCCACACGGCTCGCGGCGATCTGGGAGCTCTCCCACGAGGGCTCCGTCGGCGAGTACCAGCCGCTGGCACACGCGGCGATCGACGAACTTCTCGCTGGCGCGGGCGGAGCAGTACTCGCGGGCGGCACGGGCCTCTACCTTCGAGCTGCGATCGCTGATCTCCATCTGCCTCCGCCGCCCGAAGTCTCGCTCCGTCGGCGCACGGAAGTGCTTTACGATCGTCTTGGCCCCAACGGAGCTCACGGCCTCCTCGGGGAACGCGATCCGGAGGCTGCGTTGGGTGTCCACCCGAACGACCGGCGACGGGTGGTCCGCGCTCTGGAGCTCCACGAGCTCGGGAGCTCGCTGGTGCCCGAACAGGATCGGCTGTGGGCCGGCGAGGTCCGTCATCACACGCTCGTGGTCGGGTTGGAGGTCACGAAAGAGGAGCTGACACGGCGGATCCGGGCAAGAACGCGGGCGATGTTCGAGGCAGGCGTGCAAGAGGAGGCGCGCGCGGCGCTCCGCACAAGAGTTTCCCCGTCGGCGGGGAAAGCGCTCGGCCTCGTCGAGGCGGCGACGCTCGCGACCGCCGAGGCGATGGAGAGGATTGAGGTGCGCACCCGCCGGTACGCCGCCTACCAGCGGAAGTGGATGCGGCGAATCCCGGGCCTCGCTAGCGTCGAGGCGGAGCGACCCCCGGAAGAGGTGGCTGATGAGATTCTTGCGCTGGCACGCACACGGCAACATCTATCTGCTCACGGATGAGCCCGGCCTGAGCGCGGCTGTCGTGCGCGAGGCCGTCGGCGACGCAGACGGGATCCTCGAGGTCGTGGCCTCCGGGGCCGATAGCGCCGTCGTCGTCGTTTGGAATCCGGACGGCTCGACCGCCGAGCTTTCGGGAAACGGGACGCGCATCGCGGCGAGGTGGCTGGCCGACAGGACCGGCGCCAGGACTGTCCGGGTGCGTGTCGGTGCGCGGGAAGTCGTGGCGAGAATGCTCGGCGGAGACGAGGTCGAGACGGACATGGGGGAGGTCGATGTTCACGACTCCGAGTGCATCGCCGGCCTCGAGGTGACGCCGGTCTCGGTCGGGAACCCGCACGCGGTCGTGCAGGGGGATCCGAACGACCTGCCGCGGATCGGGCCGCTACTCGAGGCACATCCGCGCTTCCCGAGCCGGACGAACGTACAGGTCGCGCGCCTTCTCGACGGGGCGGAGGTCGAGGCGCGGGTGTGGGAGCGGGGCGTGGGGGAGACACGCTCGTCCGGTACGAGCGCCGTCGCGGTCGCGGCGGCGCTCCGGCTGCCCGCCGCGACCGTCCGATTCCCAGGTGGCTCGATGGGTGTCCGGTTCGAGGGCCGGCGCGCGTTCCTCACCGGTCCGGCCAGCCGTTGCTGACCCGGTGCAGAGACGTCACACTCTCGTTCGCCGCGCCTCGCTACGCTGATTTTCCCCCAGGGTGGGAGGGGGCTGGGGATGGAGCCCCGGCCCGCGCCCTGCCCCGCCCCGCAGACGCGCGGGCGTTGGACGCGTTCGGCGTCAGCGAGCCCGCCGCACACGCAGGCCTCGTGCGTCGCTACGTCCCGATGCCGTACTCGCGAAGCACTTCGTTCAGGCTCACGCGCCGGTCGGTCGTCTCGCTGCGGCGGCCGACGATGAGAGCGCACGCGACCTGGTAGATACCTGCGGCGAACTGGCGAGGGCGGGTCCCTGGGAGGACGACCGAGCGCGGCGGTACATGACCGCGGTATTCCACCGGTTCCGGGCCCGTGACGTCTATCACCGGGATGGTGGCGCCGAGGACGACCTGTGGGGCGATCACCGCCTCGCGGCCCACCACGACGCCCTCGACGACGACAGCACGCGAACCGATGAAGGCGCCGTCCTCCACGATTACGGGGCGAGCGTTCACTGGCTCGAGCACTCCGCCGATGCCCGCCCCGCCCGCGATGTGCACGTCGGCCCCGATCTGCGCGCAGGATCCGACAGTCGCCCAGGTGTCGATCATCGTCCGCGGGCCGACCCAGGCGCCGATGTTCACGTAGCTCGGCATGAGGATCACATCGCGCGAGAGAAAGGACCCGTACCGTGCCGTCGCCGGGGGCACGACCCGCACACCGAGTGCTGCGAAGCCGCGCTTGAGCGGGATCTTGTCGAGATACTCGAACGGGCCCGCCTCGCTCGGCTCCATTTGCCGGAGCCGGAAGTAGTCGAGGATCGCCTGCTTGACCGACTCGTTGACGCGCCAGCCGTCACCGTCCGGCTCGGCGACCCGCACCTCGCCGCGATCGAGCGCGGCGATCGTCGCCTCGACTGCCGGCGCGTCGATTGCGGCGCTCACACGAGCTCCTCGAAGATCGTCGCGGCTCGCCGGCACTGCTCCTCCCCCGGCACGAGTGCGAGGCGGACATACCCCTCCCCGGAGGGTCCGAGGTAGGAGCCCGGTGCGACGACCACCCCGCGCTCGAGCACGCGCTCCGCGAAGGACTCGGACGTCTCGCCCGCCGGCACCTCCGCCCAGAGGTACATCGTCGCCCTGCTGCCCGCGACGCGCAGGCCAATCCGGGCGAAGAGCTCGAGGAAGATCGCACGCTTCGCCCGGTAACGTGCGCGCGTCCGCTCCACGTGCTCTTCGTCGTTCCACGCGGCGACAGCCGCGCGCTGAACGAAAACCTGCGGTGCTGTGCCGACGGTGGGGCGGAACGCGCGCAGCGCGTCCAGGATCGGGCGATCGGCGACGACGAAGCCGCAGCGGTAGCCGGTCATCGACGAGCGCTTGCTCAGCGTGTTGAAGACAGCGATGTTCGTCATGTCCCCGAGCTCGAGTGCCGACGCAGGAGGCTCGTCGAACCACAGCTCCGAGTACGCCTCGTCGGAGGCGAGGACGAACCCGTGCTCGCGCGCCAGCTCGGCCAGGCGCACGTAGAGCGCGGCCGGCGACGTCGCGCCGGTGGGGTTGTTCGGGTAGTTCAGCCAGAAGAGCGCTACGCGTGGCCACAGCTCTTCGGGCAATGCGTCAACGTCCGGAAGGAACCCGTTCTCCTCGCGCAGCGCGAGCCGCTCGACGCGGGCGCCGGCGAAGAGCGCACCCCGCTCGGGGACGGGATAGCCCGGCTCGGTGACGATGACCACGTCCTTCCCTCCGGGCGGGTCGACAACGACCTGCGCGAAGCTGAAGATTGCCTCCTTGCTCCCGAGCGTGGGGATCACCTCGGCCTCGGGATCGACCTCGGCGCCGAACCGGCGGTGGCACCAGTTCGCGACCGCGCTTCGCAGCTCGGGGATGCCCTGCGCGAGCGGGTAGCCGCCGCTCTCCGCGAGACCCTCGATGAGCGCTTCGCGGATGAAGGGCTCGGGCTGCCCGCGCGGATCGCCGACCCCGAAGTCGAGTATCTCGATTCCGCGGGCTGAGATCCGCCGCTTCGCCTCCTCGAGGCGGACGAACGGGTACGTCGCCTGTCGGCGCAGGACGGGCGAGAGCGCCATGTCTAGACGCTACCGGCGTCGAAGCGGCGCAGGGCCTCGAATGTCCGCTCGAGCTCCACGATCTCGACGCGCTCGTCACGGCGGTGGGCGTAGCGCGTCGCGCCCGGGCCGAGGTTGATCGCGTCGAGGCCGCGGCTCGTGAAGTCGGCGACCGGCGTCCAGGCCTGCTTCGGCTCGAGCGCGAAGCCGCCGGCCTCGCGTAGCCGTTCGACGAGCGGTGAGGAGGCGACGACCCGCGCCGGCGGAGAGTTCGACTCGACCTCCAGCACGCCCTCTGCGACCAGGTCCCGGAGGCGCTCCTCCGCCTCGGCCGGGGTGCGGTTCGGCGCGTACCTGAAGTTCAGGCGCGCGACCGCGCGATCGGGGACGACGTTCGAGGCGATTCCGCCCTCGATTGCCGTCACGCTCAGCACCTCGCGGAAGAGCAGGCCGTCGATCTCGACGTCGTGGGGCTGGAGCCGGGCAACGCTCACGAGGCCCTCCGCCGCATGGTGGATCGCGTTGCTCGCCAACCAAGGGCGAGCAGAGTGGCCGCTCTCGCCTTGGAAGGTGAGCCGGGCGTTGAGGTTCCCGAGGCAGCCCGCCTGAATCGTGTTGTCCGTCGGCTCGAGGACGATCACGAGCGACGCGCGCGGCGGGTTGCGCTCGAAGAGGGCCGGGAGCGGGCTCTCGTCCGCCGGCAGCTCCTCACGACCGAAGAAGAGGTAGCCGAAGCCGGCGCCGGCGCGCGCGAGCTCGATCATCACGGCCACGCCTCCTTTCATGTCGCTGGCGCCCAGTCCAACGACGAAGCCGTCCTCGATCGAGCCCGGGAGGTTGTCCTGTGCCGGCACCGTGTCGAGATGGCCGACGAGGAGGACGCCCGAATCCTCGGCCGGGTAGAGGAGGACGGTGTCGTCGTCGTAGGCGGGAGCTGCCGGCATGGCCGAGCAGACGTAGTCCGTGATCTGCGCCTCGCCGCCGCTCGGAGAGCCGATATTCACGAGCTCGAGCGTTCGCGTCGCTAGTCGTTCCGCCCCGGTCGTCACCGTGCAATGATCGCAGCCGCCCGCGCGGCATAATCCTCGTGTGAGCCCATACCAGCCGGATCCCGCGCCGGGGGCCGAGCCCGAGCGCGGGTTCATCGTCGCCGTGCTGGGCCAGGACCGCGATGAGGACGAGGAGCTCGCAGAGCTCCGCGAGCTCGCGAGAACGGCTGGCGTCGAGCCTGTCGGGAACCTCGTGCAGCGCCGCGCCCAGCCCGACCGGCGCACCTACCTCGGTAAGGGCAAGCTCGAGGAGCTGAAGCGCTCGTTCGCGGAGCTGGGCGCCGACTCGCTTCTTGTCGACGACGAGCTCGACCCGGCGCAGCAGCGCCGCCTCGAGAATGAGCTCGATGCGCGGGTGGTCGACCGCACGCAGCTGATCCTCGACATCTTCGCCCAGCACGCCGTGAGCGCCGAAGGGAAGCTCCAGGTCGAGCTCGCGCAGCTCGAGTACAACCTGCCGCGGATGCGCGGCCTGTGGCAGCACCTCGAGCGCCTCGGCGGCGGCGTCGGCACGCGCGGCCCGGGGGAGTCGCAGCTCGAGACGGACCGGAGGATCGCGCGCCGGCGGATCTCCCTCCTGCGCCGCCGGCTTCGGGAGCTGAGCGGTCGCCGTGACATTCACCGCAGGGAGCGCGTCCGCTCGGAGGTGCCGACGATCGCACTGGCGGGTTACACGAACGTTGGCAAGTCGACGCTGCTGAATGCCTTGACCGACGCGGAGGTCTCGGTCGACAACCGCCTGTTCGAGACGCTCGACCCGACCACCCGCGGCTTCGACCACGACGGTCGGCGCTACCTCGTCACCGACACCGTCGGGTTCATCCGCCGCCTTCCCCACCAGCTCGTGGAGGGCTTCGCCGCGACGCTCGAGGAAACGCTCGTGGCCGACCTGATCCTGCACGTGGTGGACGCCTCAGCGTCCGACGAGCAGCGCGACCGCATGGTGGCGGCCGTCGCCGACGTGCTGTCTGAGATCGGAGCGGACGCCATCCCGATCGAGATCGTCCTCAACAAGGCCGACCGTCTCGATGGGCCCGCACGGCGCCGGCTCTCGAATCAGTTTCCTGACGCGCTCCAGATCTCCGCGCTGCGCGCGGAGGGCATTGCGGAGCTGAAAGCGCGGATCGCGGAGCGCTTCGCGGCACGCTTCGTCGCCGTCGAGCTGCTCGTTCCGTACAGGGAGGGCGGCGTGCTCGCCGATCTGTACGGCCTCGGAGCGCCGATCGAAGGCCGCGAGGACGGTCCGGACGGGGTCCGCATCCGCGCACGCCTGCCGCAGCGCGACCTGCGGCGCTTCGCGCGCTTCCTCATCGCCGAGTCTCGCGAGGAGCAGCTCTCATCGGCGCAGTGATCGATCTCCCCGTGCGTCGTCTGCGCGACGACGCGGTCTTCCCGTCGCGCGCATACGAGGGCGATGCGGGCCTCGACCTGGCGGCGTGCGAGCGAGTCGAGCTCGATCCCGGAGAGCGAGCGATCGTTCCGACCGGGCTCGCCGTCGCCATCCCGGAAGGCCATGCGGGGTTCGTCCTGCGGCGGTCGGGGCTCGCTGCGAATCACGGCGTGACGGTTCTCAACGCCCCCGGCCTCGTCGATGCCGGCTACCGCGGGGAGCTGCGGGTGATCCTCCTGAACACCGATCGCTGCGAGCGGTTCGTCGTCGAACCTGGGATGCGCGTCGCGCAGCTCGTCGTAGTCCCGCTCGCCGCCGTACGGGCACTCGAGGTCGAGATGCTGCCGGAGAGCGAGCGCAACGTGAGCGGGTTCGGCTCCTCGGGCGCCTAACGGTGCGTGCCGAACCGCGCATCCGCGTCTCCGCGCTCCTGCGCTGGCAGGGCCGGATGCTCCTCTGCCGGCACGAGAAGCCAGGCAAGCAGTACTGGCTTCTGCCCGGAGGCGGCGTGAAGTCGGGCGAGAGCCTCGTCGACGCCTTGCACCGCGAGCTGGCCGAGGAGGTCGGGATTGGCGAGGACCTGCCGCTCGAGGGGCCTGTCGCGCTCGTGGATTCGATCGGGCCTGTGCGGAATGCTCCCGCGAAGCACGTGGTCCACATCATCTTCGCCGGTGACCTCAGCGGTCGCTCCCTGGAAACCGTCACCTCCGCCGATGCAGCCGTTCGCGGCCACCGCCTCTTCTCGGTGGGAGAACTCGAGGAAATCGTCCTGCATCCGCCGATCCAACGTTTCCTAGCTCGCTGGGAGCCGGGTGATCCGGTGGTCTACCTTGGGGCGCTCTGGGCGCCGTGACGCTCTAGCCCCTCCCGCCGCGAGCTCGCGCACGCGCGGCTGAAACCCGATGAGCTTCGGCCTCGAGGTCATCCGCCAGCGGGTCGAGCTTGGGAGGCTCGCCCCCGGACCGGTGCGCGATCGCCCAGCCGAGCAGGACATCCGCTAGCCACGGGTTCCGCGGCAGCAGCGGGCCGTGGAGGTAGGTGCCGACCAGCCGGCCCTGGCGGCAGCCCTCGTCGCCCGAGCGGCCATCGTTGCCGTGCCCGGCAACGACGCGTCCAAGCGGCTCTGCACCCGCGTCGAGCACCGTCCGCCCTGCGTGATTCTCGAAGCCGGCGAGCGTGCGGCCCGCCCAGCCGCAGTCGAGGAGGACATCACCGATCATCCGGCGCTCCCCCGCGACCGTGTACAGCGGCAGCAGGCCGGCACCCGGCAGCTCCGCGCCCGCCCGGTCGCGGTAGAAGCGACCGAAGAGCTGGTAGCCGCCGCACACGGCGAGCCCGGCGACTCCGCACTCGACGGCCGCGGCGAGCTCCCCGCCCTTCGCTGCGAGATCGGTCGCGACGAGCGCCTGCTCGCGATCCTGACCGCCTCCGACGTAGAGGAGGTCGACCTCCCCGACCGGCACGCGCTCGCGCATACCGATTCCACGAACCTCGAGCTCGTGACCGCGCCAGGCCGCGCGCCGTGCGAGTACGGCGATGTTGCCGCGGTCGGCGTAGATGTTGAGATAGTCCGGGTACAGGTGGCCGACGCGGATCCTCAAGCAGCCTCCTCCCAGTAGGGCCGGACGTAGCCGCGCCGCGCCGCGATCGAGCGAAGCGCCAGCATCGCGGTGTAGGTCGGGAGCACCGTCAGTTCCTCGCGGGCGGAGGCCAGCTCCAGCCCCCTGTCGAGCGCTTCCTCGAGATCGGGGACGACCTCCATCGCCTCCTCGGGAAAGCCGCCGTACTTGAACCGGAGCGCAAGCTCCGCAGCGCGCTCGCCGGTCGCAATCACTCGCTCCAGTCGAGCTAGCAAGGGCTCGAAGTCGACGTCCCAGATCCAGGAAACGTCTCTCCCGTCGGCGATTGCGTCGTTCAGCGCGACGAGCGCGAGACGTGGCGGCCCGCCCTCCAGGAGTGTCCTGATCACCTCGTTCGCACCGGCGGGATTCTTGATCAAGAGCATCAGGACGGACCGCTCACCGGCCCGCAGGCGCTCGAACCGGCCGAACGCGGCCGCGAACCGACCGAGGCCGCTCGCCACCTCGTCCAGACTCGCACCGAGGACGTGCGCGAGCGAGGCGGCCGCGAGCGCGTTGTAGACGTTGTAGAGGCCGGGAAGCGCGATGCGTATCCGTCGGGTCTGCGTACCGACCACTAGGTCGAACGAGACGCCGTCGAGACCATGGCCCTCGATCCTGCGCGCCGTGACATCGAGCGCCGGCCGGGCGTGCCCGCAGGACGGGCATTCGTAGTCGCCGAGATGGCCGACGTAGGCGACCGCGTAGCGGTAGGGGGTTCCGCACACCACGCAGTACTTGGAGTCGGCCGCGTGGTCGAGGTTGGCGTGGCCGGAGGAAGGGTCGTCGACGCCGAAGACGGTACGCGCGCCCGCATTACGGGCGCGGACCAGGTCGCCAACCTGTGGATCGTCTCCGTTGACCACGACGTGGACGCCTTCGTCCAGGTCGGCGACGAGGCGGCGCCAGCGCTCCGCGAGCTGCTCGAGCTCGCCGTAGCGGTCGAGTTGATCCCGAAAAAGGTTTCCGAGGCACAACGCCCGAGGCTGGATCCGCAGAGCGACGCCGGGCAGGGCCGCCTCGTCGACCTCGAAGAGGCCAAGCTGCGCATCGCGACCGGCGAGCAGCGCCGAGGCGACGCCGGAGACGAGGTTCGCCCCGGCGTGATTGTGGGCGAGGCGCAGGCTCGGGGCGAGGATCTCCGCGACCATCGAGGCGGTCGTCGTCTTGCCGTTCGTGGCGGAGACGAGCGCGCATCCGTGCGACAGCCGCCTGGCGAGCTGCGACATCGCCTCGGAGTCGATCGCCGTGAGGAGCTTGCCGGGGATCGTCGTCCCGCCGCCCCTCCCGGCGAGGCGAGACAGCCGCCCGGCGACCCTGGCCAGAGCGATCTCGAGCTCCAGACGCATCCGCCCAAGTCTAGGAGCTCCTTTCGACATGAAGCTGGGCCCGTCGGTCGCCCGGCTCTCGCCGTCACGCCCGTCAGCGTGCTATGGGTGAACTTGCGTTCTTGTGAGGACGCTCTAACCTCTTAGACATGGCACGCAAGCGACGACCGGGAGCGGCGGCGAGAATCGACCCGAAGGCGCTCGCGGCGTTCCAAGCCGGCCTCCGGCGCCGGTACTCCAACGAGCGGATCCTCGAGGAGCTACGCGCCGCGGCGGGGCGACTCGGCCGGTCCCCGACCATGCGCGAGTTCGAGGCCGACGAACAGGTGAGCATCCACCCGCAGACGGTGATCGAGCGCTTCGGGAGCTGGAACGCCGCCAAACGGCAGGCGGGGCTCGTGCCGCGCCGCTTCGCGACGCGTGAGGAACTCCTCTCCTTGCTACGCGAGCTGGGGGGGCGGCTGGGGCGGGTTCCGACCGCCCGCGACCTCGACGAGCACCGCTTCTCCCTGCCGTCGAAGTCGCTCTATTGGCATACCTTCGGCTCGCTTCGAAACGCGCTTCGTGAGGCGGGATTCGACGTGCCGGTGGGGGAGGAGAGACTCGCGCGCGCGATCGAGCAGGGGGCGGGACTCGCCCGAGGGCTGCAGCGGTTGCCCAGGTTCGCCGATTGGGCCGAGGCGAGGAGGGTCGACCCTACGTTGCCAACTGAGTGGCAGGTCTACCGGATGTTCGAGGCCAGGCGCGGGGCCTGGGCCAGTTTCCAGTTCCTGATCCGCGAGCGCCTGGAGCAGGAAGGGGCGCAGGTGGAAGTCGACGGAACCGTGCGCGCGCGCTAAGAAGCAGTACCCGCCAGGGCCTCGAGCCGGCGCAGGCAGAAATCGCCTTCGGCCTGCGCCCGGACCGCGGGGAGAGAGGCCTCCTCGAAGCGGCGATCGGGAGCGAAGCGCTCACGCACGGCAACGCGGCCGCGGGCAAGCACAGCTACCGTTCCCTCCGGGAGCTCCGACTTGCGAAGGCGGATACCCGTGTAACGCTCGGCCACCTCAAGCGCGCTCAATGTGGAGGCGAAAATCGTCTCGTCGCGCCCTTCGCCGATCCAGACCGGCCGGCCGACGCCGCGCGCGAGGAAGAGCGTCCCGTCTCTGCGCTCGTCGATCCACGCCGCGGCCATGGAGCCGCGCAGCTGCTCGAGCGCCCGCGGACTCGAACTCGAGGCCTCGGCGAGGGCGAAGATCGCCTCCGAGTCGACGGTCATTCCCGGCTCTGCACGCTCGATCGAATGTGCTGCGAGCACCTCGTCGTCGTTGAAGATGATCCCGTTGTGGATGCCCACGACGCTCCCGTGGCGTACGGGGTGGTTGTTGGCCGCGATCATGGGATGGCCCTTCGTGTAGTCGCGAACGTGAAGCAGCGCCTGCGTTGCCCTCTGCGGTATGTCGACGTGGTCGAGGAGCTCGCTCGCGCCGGAACGCTGCTTGTGCACCGCTACGGGGCCGGAATCACCGCGATGCGCGTAGCCCGTTGCATCGGCACCACGCTCAGCGATCGCGGCCAGGAGAGCCTGCGCCGTCAGCCGTCTCGCGACGGTGCTGGCGCTGCTCAGGCTGTATCCCGCTATGCCGCACATGTCTCGATCCTAGGCTTCCTCTCGGACGATCAACCCCAGTTCGTGAGAGCCAGTTTAGCCCTCAATTTAGTTTGACGAGCCAGTTCGAGATGGAGTTAGTTCGGAGTTTGTAACGCTCAGGCGACCCTCACCCATTCGAGGGATCCCCTCGCTCCGTCGGCGTGCAGGGTGCGCCGATACCCCGTCAGTGGAGCAGCAGTCTCTTCAAGAGCGTCCGCACGAGGGGCGGGGAGGCGCTGACGAGCCCCGCCTGGAGTTCCTGCCGGAGGCAGGACAGGCGGAACTGACGCAGGATCCGCTGAAGCTCTACGTGCGCCAGATCGGCACCGGACCGCTGCTGAGCGTCGTGGAGGAACGTGAGCTCGCGCGCCGCAAGGACGAGGGCGACGAGGACGCCAAGCGCCGGCTGATCGAGCTGAACCTGCGCCTCGTGATGTCCATCACCCGGAACTACACGAGGGCGAGCGTCCCGCTGCTCGACCTGATTCAAGAAGGGAATCTCGGCCTCATCCGCGCGGTCGAGAAGTTCGACTACACGATGGGCTACAAGCTCTCCACCTACGCCACCTGGTGGATCCGTCAGTCGATCACGCGCGCGCTCGCCGACCAGGGCCGCACGATCCGACTGCCCGTCCACGTCGCCGAACAAGTGCGCAAGGTCACGCGGGCACGGCGCGTCCTCGCGCAGAAGCTGAACCGGGAGCCGCTGTTGGCGGAGGTCGCAAAGGAGGCGGGCTTCTCCGACCAGCGTGTGCAGGAGCTGTTCGACCTCGTCGAGCACCCGGTGAGCCTCGAGGCCCCAATCGGCGACGGGGAGAGCATCTACGCGGACCTGATCGAGGACGACAATGCCGATCGCCCGGACCACGTGACGGCTCTGCGCCTGCGGACGGCCGAGCTCGACGGGGCGCTCGACCAGCTGAAGCCGCGCATGCGAGAGGTGCTGGCGCTGCGTTTCGGCCTCGACGGCACCTCGCCGCTCACCCTCGAACAGGTCGGCAGGGGCCTAGGGATCACGCGCGAGCGCGTGCGCCAGCTCGAGGTGCGGGCCCTCCGCGAGCTCCGCGTCCTCGCGCCCGATCTTCAGCTCTACTTGCGCTCTTAGCGCTCACCCGAAGAGCGTGGCGGGGCCTTGCCGCCACGCTCGCTGCCGCAGGCACTCGAGGCTACAGGTGGACAGACTCCATTTCGCGGAGGGTGGCCAGGCGGCGGAGGGTCTCGACCTCGATCTGGCGGACGCGCTCACGCGTCAGGCCCAGGCGGCGGCCGATCTCCTCAAGCGTCTTCGGCTCGTAGTCAGAGAGGCCGTAGCGCAGGACGAGCACCTGCCGCTCCCGATCGGAGAGCGCCGAGAGGGCGTTCGCGAGAGCCTCGCTGCGCAGGGACAGCTCGACCTGCTCCTCGGGAAGGAGTCCCTCGCCGGCGACGAAGTCACCGAGAACCGCGTCGTCGGTCTCTCCAACCGGCTGGTCGAGGCTCGCCGCGGCGCGCGCTGCCGCCCGCACCTCACGGGCCTGCTGAATCGGAAGACTCGCCTCGGCTGCGATCTCGTCGAGCGTCGGCTCACGGCCGAGCTGCGTCCACAGGTTTCGCTCGGCGCGGTTCATCTTCTGGAGGCGCTCCACGATGTGCACCGGCATCCGGATCGTTCTCGCCTTGTCCGCGAGCGCCCGCGCAACCGCCTGGCGGATCCACCACGTCGCGTAGGTCGAGAACTTGTAGCCCCGGCGCCAGTCGAACTTCTCAACCGCCCGGATGAGCCCGAGCGTGCCCTCCTGGATCAGGTCGAGGAAGGGCAGACCCTGATTGCGGTAGTTCTTCGCGATCGAGACGACCAGCCGGAGGTTCGACTGGATCATCCGTTGCTTCGCCTCGGGCTCGCCGCGCTCGATGCGCTTGGCCAGCGTGACCTCCTGTGCGGCGGTCAGCAGTGCGTGCCGGCCCGCCTCGCGCAAGAAGAGCTGCAGCGCGTCTGTCGTGGACTCGAACGGCGCCGCCGCGACCGGGGGAGGGGGAGGGGTCTCGAGCGGCTCGGCCTCCACCACGTCGATTCCGCGCTGTTCGAGCTCGCGGTACACGGCGTCGGTCTCGAGCGGATCGAGCGCCAGAGGCTCCAAGACCTCCGCCAGCTCGGCCTGGCGCACCGAGCCTGATTGTTCCGCTGCCTCGAGAAGCTGCTGGAGCTCCTCCGTCTGGAATGGGAATGGTTCGAGCTCAACCGTCACTGATGTCCTCTCGCCTGCTCTTTGGAGCGAATCAAGCTTCGCTTCCCCCTCTCCCGTTGCGCTGACGATATGCGGTCGGTTCTGCCCATACCAGCCCTGCGGCCAAACCCCTGTCGCAGCCTCACCTCACCAGCGCACGATAATCAATGTTATGTCAAGTCGAATCATGCAGACGCCCTCCGCCGGCTCCTCTCCCCTGTCTGCGCGTTCGCGGAACGAGCAGCAGCGGGAGCAGCTCGCCCAACGAGCCGCGGCCCCCTCCGATCCCGCAATCCCCAGGTCTCTCCACAGGTTGTAAGAAAGGCTGTGGAAATGTGGAAAACTGAACTTTTCGCAAAGAGCGAGCTTTGCGTCCCCCGCGGCCTTGTCAGCGCCGGACAGGCCCTCTACTGTCCCCATTGCGCCGAGCACGGAACGCGAGTAGGTCGAAGCCAGTCACGGGGACCGTACGCGCAAGCGGAAAGTCTGCGAGACAGGTCGACGAAAGCGAAACCGGCTCGGCGAATTTCTTGGTCCCGTGCAGCAGAGCCTCTCAGCGGCGACGCGATACGATCCGGCGGTGCCGCACCTTCCGAAGCCACCGAGTATCGACCATGGCGTCGTCTCGTTCCTTTGGGGTTGCGGGCTAGGCCTCTTCCTCTGGCTCGGCATGCTCGCAGTGGGCGTCTCGGGAGGCACGGCCATCGTGCTCTCGCTCGTCGCGGCGTTCGGGATCTTCCTCTTCGTCCGGTTGTTCGGCGAGGAGGAGCCGCGGCGTCAGGCGCCGCGCGACGGCGTGGGCTGAGCGCCGAGCGCCAGCAGGAGCTTCCGAGCGAACTCGCCTCCGAGCTTCAACTCGAGCCGGGCGTCCGCTGCTGCACGGAACTCGGCCGCGGTGCGCGCGTCGGGTGGGCCGAGCGGGTGTGAGAGGGGTGCTGCGAGGTGGTGGTCGGCCGCGCTCATCGACTCTGCTCCGAATATCGACGGAGGCTCCCAATCCGCTTCATCCCTCCCGGGAGTGAGCACCCTCGCCACCCACGGGCGGCGGCGCGACGCGCGTCTCGTCCTCTGGCGCAGAGGGTGCGGCTACGACCGTCGGCGCCTCCGCCGGCCGTACCACCCAGGTCTCGGTCTCGTCCGGCGGCCGAGGCGCTGCGATCGGCTCCTCGACGGGTGCCGCGGGCGGCTCGGGGAGCGGCACCGGCATCGGCCGCGACACCCTCGGGCCGCTCGTGTCGAGAGTCATTCCGAGGAGCGCCCCCAGCCCGAACGCGAGCATCGGGAGGTACTGGCCTCCGAGATGGCGCACGAGGCGGCTCACGTGGAGGCCGTCCGACCACGAGGCGATGTGGCGCTGGAACCAGTTGGCGTCCGGCTCTGCGGCGACGAGGACCCAGCCCGCGACGACGAGCGCCGGCAGGAACGCCAGGAGGAAGACGTCCACCGAGACGTGCGGACGTCCCCACTTCGTCCAGCCGCCGAAGAGCTGCGACAGGACGAGGATGACACCGGCTGCCGCCAGGAGCCCGAGCCTCGACCAGTAGCCGCCCGTCGTCACAGCGTCGAGCTGCGTCGAGAGCCAGATCAGAAACGCGGCGCCGGCAACGCCGAGGAGGGTGCAGACGCCGCGCACGGGACCCATCGCGGCCTGTCTACCACGCCTACCCCGTAGGCGTCTACTCGAGATCGAGCCGGCGTGCGTCGAAGGTACTGGCGTGCAGCTCGGCACGGAACTCCTCGAGCGTCGCCCTGAGGTCCGCGGGAAACACGTGCTCGAGCACCCCAACGCGCCGGTCGTTGTGGAACGGAAGATCGAGGTGCTGCTGCGAGACGAGGTTGACAGAGATCCGCGAGCATGCGGGGCAGCGGACGGCGACGGCGAGCGCGTCTCGCGAGGCACCGGGCGCGAGCAAGAAGAACGACGACGGGAAGACAGGGCGCGGGCGCTCCTCTGGGTAGCAAAAGAAACTCCAGGGCCACTCGCCGCCCTGGATCTGCGCGGCCGCACGCGCGCCAAGCTCGAGTGCCGCGGCCTCGAGCTTGGCCGTCATCAAGTTGAGGAAGAGCCCCGAGTCGAGGCCGAGCGGGAGCCAGTCAAGCTCGTCGTGCGCGACGAGCCCGGCGTGATCCTCGCCGCAGGAGCAGCAGAAGCGGACGCTGAACACGGCTGGGTGCACCGCCCCCGGAAGCCGCTCGAGCGCCCGGAAGGCGGACAGGCGCACCTTCGACTCCCCGTGGAGGGGGCACGAGAACGTGTAGCGCGCTGTCAGAGCGTCGTACATGCGGGCCTCCTTGGAGGGATGATCGCAGCTAGCGCGGGATCTAAACCGTTAGGTTCGCCTCTCGGATCCAGGGATCTAGTAGTGCAAGAGCGAGTGGATGTCGTAGCCTTCCAGGCGCTCGCGCCCGTTCAGAAAGTCCAGCTCGATGACGAACGCGATGCCGACAACGCTGCCGCCGAGCTGCTCGACGAGATCGGCGATCGCCCTGGTGGTCCCCCCCGTCGCCAGGACGTCGTCGTGGACGAGGACGCGGGCACCGTGCGCGAATGCGTCGGCGTGCACCTCAAGTGCGTTCTCGCCGTATTCGAGTGCGTACCGTGCGCTCACCGTCTTCCATGGCAGCTTGCCGGGCCGCCGGGCCGCAACGAATCCGCAGCCGAGCCGGGTCGCGAGCGCCCCGCCGAGAATGAACCCGCGGGCCTCGGCGCCGAGGATCACGTCTGGGTGGCGCGGCTCAGACCAGGCTGCGAGCGCTTCGAGCGTCGCACACAGGGATTGGGAGTCCGCGAGGAGCGGCATGATGTCCTTGAAGACGATCCCCGGCTCGGGAAAGTCGGGGACGTCCCGGATCTTCGCGCCGAGGTCGATTGCCACGACCTGAGCTTAGTCGCGGCCGAGGACGACCTCCCGCTCGCAACGGTCTGCTCCCAGCGGCACGACCGCCGCGACGAACTGAGGCGGACGGACGGGGACGAGGCGCGTAGCGTTCCTCCAGGATGTCAGGCGCTGGCGAGGCGGCGGAGGTCGCGCCAGAAGAGAAGCTGCGAGAGCTCCTGCGCCGATTCCGCGAGCGTGGCGAGATCCTCGAGCGCGCCCTGCCTGCGTTCGGCACTCCGGGAGCGCAGTGCCGGCGCGACGAGCTGCTCGAGCAGGGCGGCTGCGCGATCGGCCGAGGTGCGGAAGGTCCGGAGGTGGCGGGCGGAGATCCCGAATTGCGCAAGGCGCCCGCATACGGCTGCCACCTCGACGTCGCTCTCGCGGTAGCGCTTCCCGCCTCCAGTGGTTCGCGCTGAGAGCAGACCGTACTCCTCCAGCTCGCGGGCGAGCTGGGGCGAGACGCCGGCCCGCTCACACAGCTCCTGAAGGTCGAGATCATCTTCTTCGGCCGTCAGGCCGGCCGGGCGCCGCCGGCGGCGATCCTTGGGTGCGGGAGCCGCGAGTTCCTGGCGGATCACGCGCAGCGGGAGGAACTCGTCACGCTGGAGCCGGAGGATCCGCTCCAGACGCTCGACGTCGTCCTCGCTGAAGAGGCGGTAGCCGCCCTGCGTGCGGCGAGGGGCGAGCAGCCCCTGATCCTCGAGGTAGCGGATCTTCGAGATCGAGATGTCCGGAAAGTCGGGCTGCAACCGCCGGCAGACGGCCCCGATCGTCAGCAGGCGCTGGGTGGGATCGGCGTTCGTGGCCACGGCGCTCATCGCGACAGGAAGGTGAGGCGGTACTTGCCGATCTGTACCTCGTCCCCGTCCTCGAGCTCACCCGACTCGATCCGGCGGCGGTTCAGGAAAGTCCCGTTGAGGCTGCCGAGGTCCTCGATGTGGAAGCGGTTGTCCCGCTCCACGACCACGGCGTGGCGCCGCGACACGGTTACGTCGTCGAGGAAGATCTCGCAGTCCGGCGAGCGCCCGATGGTGGTTCGCTCGCTCTGCGGATGAAAGCTCTCCCCCACCCGGCCTCCTCCAGAACGGACGACCAACGCTGGGCCCTCCAGGCCCTCGAGCGCGAGTGTCCCGTCCTCGTCGACCTCCTCCGGCGTTAGCGCCATCGTCGTCTCGGGCTCCTCCTCGTGGATGAGTGCGGCTCCGCACTTGGCGCAGAAGTTCGCCGCTTCCGGGTTCTGGAATCCGCACTCGGGGCAGTAGACGTGGCTCACGTCCGCTCCTCGTCCGCCTCCATCTCGTCGAGCTCGGGCGCATCCTCGATCGGCGGAGCCGCCTTCGCTGCGAGAATCTCCGTCAGCACGCCGATGTCGACCTCGTCGAGGACGCTCCGGCCGCCTGACTTCTGGAGGCGCGCGACGAGTTCCGCGCGCAGGATGTCGATCTGCCCGTGTAGGACGCGGCGCCGGTACGAGACCTCGTGCTCCTCCCGCTTGAGGTCGTCGATTCTCCGCTTGAGATCGACATCCGAGAGCTTGTCGAAGTCGGCGAACGATTCCACGAGAGCCTTTCGTTTAAGTTCGAGGCGGCCGGCTCACCCAGTAAAGCATCAGCGCCCCAAAGGGTCAACCTCAACTTGAGATTCGTGCTTCCGCTTGCGAGTCCTCCGTCGCGATGATCCGCTCGACCAGCCGCCGAAGCTCCGCCTCGAGCTCCTGCGACTCCTCGACCGTCCGGCCCTCCGCATAGACGTGCACGAGCGGCTCGTCCGCGTCCGGAAGAACCTGGACCCACCCCCGCTCGTCGTGCACCTTGATCCCGTCGAGGAGCTCGAGCTCCCGTCCGGCGAGCTCCTCGGCAAGCACGCGCATGACGAGACCCTTCACGGTCCACGGGCAGCGGACCTGCCGGTGGACGAGCGTCGAGCCGGGAAGCTCGCCAAGCAGCTCCGAAAGCGGCTGCTCCACCGGTGCGAGGAGCTCGAGGAGCTTGCAGAGGCTTGCGATCGCATCGAAGGCCGGCAGGAACTCGGGGAACACGTAGCCGCCCCCCACCGCTCCTGCGAAGATAACGCCGTCTCCGGCGGCGACGCGCGTCAGCTCGGCGAGCGAAACCGGGGTGCGCACGATCTCGAGCGGTTTGCCCTCGACGAGACGGTCGACTTCGCTCGTGACGGTGATCGGGAAGGCGAGCTTGCCGCGACGCCCGTTCGAGCCGATCAGTCGCAGGAAGAGGAGGAGCGTCTGCTCCACCGGCACCTCCTGGCCCCCCTCGTCGACGAGGTAGAGCCGTTCCGCGGAGCGGTCGAAGACCGCCCCGAAGTCGGCGCCGACTGCGGAGACGAGGCGCTTCGCCTGGCCGATCGTCTCGCGCAGCGACCCTCCGCGATAGTCACCCGAGAAGCCGTGGGCGGTCACCGCCTCGACGCCGAGCGGGCTCAGGAGGAGCGGCAGGACGAAGGAGGCGGCGGAGTAGCCGTAGTCGACGACAATTCGGAACCCGCGGGCTCTGACACTCTCGGCATTGAGCGTCCCCAGCAGGTCCTGCGCGTACTGGTCGCGCACGCGCGCCGGATAGCTCACCCCCCCCACCTCGGAGGCGCCGACGCGGCGGCTCTCCTGACGGGAGAAGTGCTTCTCGATCTCCTTCTGGAGAGAGCTCGAGAGCTGGATGCCCGGCTGCTCCGTGAAGCTGATCTGCACGAGCTCGGCGTCGTTGGCGCTCGTCCCGACGTGGAAGGCCACGTCGTAGCCCTCGACCTTGACGAGGTGGCGGCCGAGCGCCGACGGCAGCACCCGCAGGTCGGCGACCTCGACGCCGGTGGCGTTGAGGCCCGAGATCATGGCCCGCTTGATCACGCGACAGACCGGGTCCGCCTCGCGGCTCGCAACCGCTCGCCCGCCGCGCTTGAGGGCCGTTCCGAGTGCCGCAGCGAGCCGCACCGCGACCTCCGGCGTCAGGTTCACGTTGACGAGCCCGGAGACGCCCTCCTTTCCGAAGAGCCGCGAGGAGGCGCGCGACTCCCAGATCAGGCTCTCGTGGATGTGCGCGCCGGATTCGACTTCCTTGTAGGGGTAGATCCGGACGTTCGGCATCAGAACGCTCTGCGCCCCGAGCGTCACCTGGTCGCCGACTGCGACGCCCTCGTGCAGGCGAACGTGAGATCGGATGTCCGCGGCGCGACCCACGATAGAGCCCTCCACGAGCGCGCTGCGCCCGATATGGGTCGACGCGTCGATCACCGAGCGCTGCACGCGAGCCCGCTCGCGCACGGTCACGCTCGCCGCGAGGACCGTGTGCGGGCCGATCTTCGCCGTCGGCGCGATGCGGCAGTAGTTGCCGACAAACGCTGGCCCTTCCACCTCCGCGACGTCGTCCACCTCGACGCCCTCTCCGAGCCAGATGTTGCCGCGTAGCCGGACACCGGGCACGTTCAGGCGCACACGCTCGTCGAGTGCGTCGAAGTTCGCCTGCAGGTACTGGTCAAGGTTGCCGATGTCCTGCCAGTACCCCTCCATCACCTGGCCGTAGATCGGCCGGCCCATCTCGAGCAGCAGAGGGAAGAGCTCCTTCGAGAAGTCGAAGGGACCCCTGGCCGGGATGTGCTTCAGCACCTCGGGCTCGAGGACGTAGATACCCGTGTTGATCGTGTCCGAGAAGACCTGTCCCCACGAGGGCTTTTCCAGGAAGCGCTCGACACGTCCTTCCTCGTCGGTCACGACGATTCCAAATTCGAGCGGGTTGTCCACCGACTTGAGGCCGATCGTCACGGCTGCGTTCTTCTCCTGATGGAAGCGGACGAGGTCGCCGAGGTCGACGTCGCAGAGGGCGTCGCCGGAGATGACGAGGAAGGTCTCGTCGAGATGGCGGGAGGCGCGTCGAACGGAGCCGGCGGTGCCGAGCGGGGACTCCTCGACCGAATACTCGATCTGGAGGCCGAGCCCCTCGCCGTCGCCGAAATAGCCGCGGATCGCCTGCGGCAGGAAGGCGAGCGTGATGATCACCTCCTCGAAGCCGTGGCTGCGCAGAAGCTCGAGAATGTGCTCCATGCAGGGCTTTCCCACGATCGGCACCATCGGCTTCGGCTGGTTTGAGGTGAGCGGCCGCAGCCGCGTGCCCTCCCCGCCCGCCATCACGACGGCCCTCATGTCGCGGGCTTTCGCTGCAGGATCTTCCACGCCTCCAGCGCGTAGAGTCCTGCAGCCGCGAGCGCTCCCCCGAGGCCGATCCAGAACACCCAGAGCGGCCAGCGGGTCGATTCGTGGGTCACGAGGACGAAGCCAATGGAGGCGTAGAGGATCCAGGTGGCGAGCTTCCCCAGGGCGTTGACGTCGACATCCACCCCGCGCGGAGCGAAGATCCGGTACCCGACGAGGAGGAACGCGTCGCGGGCGACGACGATCGCGAGCGCCGCCCACGGAAGCCGGCCCGCGAGGACGAGCAGGATCACGGCGGCGTCGATCATCAGCCGGTCCGCCAGTGGGTCGACGATCTTCCCGAACCGCGACTCCACGCGCCAGCGCCGCGCGAGCCACCCGTCGACCTGGTCGGTCACCCCGGCGACCCCGAAGATCGTGCCGGCGAGCCAGCTGTGCCCCCCGTCGGAAGCGAGGACGAGCGCGGCGAAGACGGGCACGAGGACGAGCCGTCCGACCGACAGGGCGTTCGGGAGCAGTGCGAGCCGTGGCGCGACGGCGGGCGTGGCCATCGCCGCCAAGGATAGACCCCGGGCTGTGGAAGGATTCTCTCCGTGGCCGACGCGCTGACGATCCCGGGCTTCGTCAACGTCCACAGCCACACCTTCCAGCGGGCGCTCCGCGGTCGCGGCGAGGGCGGCGACTTCTGGGCCTGGCGCGAGTCGATGCTCGCCCTCGCGGAGGGACTGTCCCTCGGCGGGGTCCGGAGCGGCTACGTGAAGACCTACCGGGAAATGCGCGAGGCTGGCTACGTCGCCGTCGGCGAGTTCCACTATCTCGGTCTGGACGAGGCCTTCGCGGCGCTCGAGGCCGGCGAGGAGGCAGAGCTGCCGGTTGTGCTCCTCCACGCCGCCTATGCCCGGGGCGGTCTTGCCCGGTTCCGGCAGGCCTCGGTCGCGGATTACCTCGGCGAGGTCGAGGCGCTACGCGAGCGGGGCGCCCCCGTCGGCGTCGCCCCCCACTCCGTTCGCGCCTGTCCCTCGGACTGGCTCGAAGAGATCGGCCGCTACGCCGAGCGGGAGCGGCTGCCCCTGCACGTCCATGCCGACGAGCAGCCGCGGGAGATCGAGGAGTGCCTGGCCGAGCACGGCATCCGTCCGATCGAGCTGCTCGCCCGCTGCGGGTGCCTCGGGCCGCGGACGACCGTCGTGCACGCGACGCATGCGAACGAGGCCGAGCTCGACCTCCTCGCCGACTCCGGTGCCCGGATCTGCGTCTGTCCCACCACCGAGGCGAGCCTCGGCGACGGGTTCGTGCCCGTCGAGCTCCTGTGCGCGCGGGACATCGGCATGTGCATCGGCTCCGACTCGAACGTGCGGATCGATCCGCTCGAGGAGCTCCGCGAGCTCGAAGGGATCGCGCGGCGACGGGCCGGCCGGCGCAACATCATCTCGACGGGCTCGCTGCTCTGCTTCGGCTCGGACGAGGGTGCCGATGCGCTCGGACTCGACCTCTCGGGGCTCGCGGAGGTCGCAGTCGACGTCGAGCACCGCTCGCTGCGAGGCGTGGACGAGGCAGATTTCTTCGCCGCTCTCGTCTTCGGTTGCTCCTCGGAGGTGCTGGCGCCGGCGAGCAGCTAGCGCGTGGAGGTGGCAAAGGAGTGGGTCCAGTACGCGGTGCGCTGGAGGTAGGCCGCGGAGGCTCCGGCGCCTCGCATTCCGTAGGCCCCCGCATAGCTCCCGTACGAGATGCCGTGGGCCTTCGCCGGAGGCCGCGCCTGCTCGATCTGCGTCCCCTCCTGCCACTCGTTGTAGCTCGTGACGGTGACGGCATCGGGACGTGCGGCAATCGCCGCGCGCCACATGGCGTCGTAGGTCATCCCCTGCCGCCGCGAGCGGACGTTCTGGTCGCCGACGGCACGGCGGGCGTCGTAGCCCGGCCCGACCGAGGGCAGGCATAGCATCCCGGCAACGTGCGCCTGGTTGCACAGGCGGGTGAACGAGTTCCCGTTCCAGGTGCGGATGTCGTAGGTGTAGACGCCGTCGAAGCCGCCCTCGGCGGCAAGGCCGGCGAAGGTCGTCTCCGCAAACAGCCGCACCTCCTGAACCCGCGCGTTGAGCCCCGCCCAATCGGCGACGGGAACCTCGAAGGGGCGGTAGACGTAGACGTCGCGGATTCCTAGCGACGCGAGGTGCGCGACGTCGGCTTCGACGGTCGTCGCCGTGCGGCCCGCGTAGGGCTCGAGGTGAATCGCGACAGTCAGCCCAGCCCGGCGGGCTGCCTTGATCACCCCCGGAAGGCGAGCGTCTTCGGCAGAGCCCCACCCCCACCACGAGACGACGACCTCCGCGATCCCCGTACCCGCGATGTCGGCCATCTGGGCGCGGAGGACGGCCGGATCGCTCGACGAGTAGAGACCGCGGGCGGGGTAATAGCTCGAGGCGATGTCGAGCGGCGGGGCGTGGCCATCCTGCCCCCAGTGCTCGTAGGAGCCGTCGAGCGCCGGGCTTCCGTACCAGGGATAGAAGAAGATCGCCGTGCGAGCCGCGCCGGCGTCCGTGCCGTGCGCCGGCGCCGCGAGCGCGACCGCGCCGGCGAGCCCAGCCAGCAGGCACGGAAGCAAGTGGGTGAGCCGTCGCATCGGCCGCAGCGTGGTCGAGTCTCAGACGCCTTGTTGCAGGACTGCCGCGGCACCCGATGCCCGAGGCGCGTTCATTGTGGCACTGTCCGGTGGCGTTGTGAACCCCCGGAGGAGGCAGTACCGACTCATCCGCCGCGGTCTCGACGCGGCGGGCGGAGTCCCCACCTGGGCCGCCCTCGGCGGTCTCGTCGCCCTGTCGGCGCTGCTGCGGTTCTGGGCGGCGGTGCTCGTCCCCGTGCCCTGGATCGCCCCGGACGAGTTCGTCTACGGCGAACTCGGCCGGAGCCTCTACCACACGGGCGGCTTGGCACTCCTCGGCGCGCCCATCCGGTTCTACACGCTCGTGACGCCCGCGCTCGTCGGCGGCCCCCTGAGCGTCGGCGGTCGGGCGACGGGATACGACCTCCTGAAGGCGGTACAGGCGCTCACCATGTCGCTAGCTGCGGTGCCCGTCTACTTCTGGACGCGCTCGCTCGCCTCACGAGGGGCGGCCCTGCTCGCCGCTGCGCTCACCCTCGCCGTCCCCGGCCTCGCCTACTCCGGTCTGATCATGACGGAGGTCGAGTTCTACCCGCTCGGGCTGCTCGCGCTCTTCGCGATCGCGCGGGCGCTCGAGCTGCCGACGCTTCGCCGACAGGGCTTCGTGCTCGCGGCCGTCCTCCTCGCCGCGGCGACCCGTTTGCAGGCGCTCGTCCTCCTGCCGGTCTACGTCACGGCGATTGTCGCCAAGTCGCTCCTCGATCGCGACGCACGCTTTCCGCGTCGTCTCGTCCCTTCCCTCGTCGGCCTCGGGGCGCTCGCTGCCGCCTGGGCGGCCTACCAGCTCCGAAAAGGGGGCCCCGCAACCGACGTCCTCGGCGCCTATCGAGCGGCCGGGGAGGCGCACTACAGCCTTCACGACGCCTTCCTCTTCGTCGTCTACCACCTCGGGGACGTCGTCCTCATGACCGGTCTCTTCCCGGTCTGTGCGGTCGGCGTCCTCGTCTGGAGCGCGGCCGCGCACCGAGAGGCGTCCGGAGCGCTTCGTGCCTATCTTGCGGTCGCGGTCGCGGCCGTCCTCTGGTTCTCGATCGAGGTAGGCGTCTTCGCCTCGAAACACGTTGGCCGTCTGGCCGAGCGTGACCTCCTCGCGCTCGTGCCATTGCTCTTCGTCGGTTTTTCCGTCTGGCTCCACCAGGGGGCACCGAGGCCGCGCGTCGCGGCGGCCGCGTGCGCTCTAGCTGCGTTCGCGCTCCTCTTCGAGCTGCCGATCGGAAGGCTCGTCTCGCTCGCGGCCATCCCGGACGCCTTCACGCTGATCCCGCTCTACCGCCTGCAGGTCCGCGCGCCCGGGCTCAGCCTCGAGCTCGTCCTCGATGCCCTGGCAGCGGCAGCCGCGCTCGCCTTCCTGCTCGTCCCGCGGCGGCGGGTTTGGGTGCTTCCCGCCGTGCTCCTCGCCGTCTTCCCCGCGATCTCTCTGTCGGCGTCAAGGGTCGTGACGGCGCAGGCGACGCTCGTCGGCCGGACGACGGTGGGCCATTCCAAGTCGTGGATCGACAGGCGGGCAGGCGCATCTGTCGCCTACCTCTACACCGGTGAGATCTTCTGGAACGCGGTCTGGGAGAGCGTGTTCTGGAATGCCCGTATCGATGCGCTGTACGACCTGCTCACCTACCAGGTGCCCGGCCCCCTGCCCCAGCCTTCCGTCGGTCCCCTCGAGGACGGGCGATTGGTGCTCGCGGACGGCAGCCCGATCCAGGCGCGGTACGTCGTCGCCTCGAGCCATGTCAGCTTCCGCGGCATCCGCGTTGGCGAAGCGCCCGGTGCCGATCTCTTTCTCTGGCGCCTCGACCCTCCTTTCCGGCTCGACACGTGGATCCAGACCGAGCCGACGAAAGGCGAGCTTCTGCTGGGTACGCGGGTGAGCATCTACGCCTGCCGGGGCGGCCGCCTGCTCCTGCGGCTGCGCGCGAACCGCGACGGCTACGTAAGGCTGCTTCGCAACGGGCACGTCTTCGAGGCTCGCCAGCTTCTGGTCGGCCAGATCTGGGAGCCACGCGTGCCAGCACCCCGGCTCCAACCGTCCGGCCTTCGGAAGTGCACCTTCGACATCGCGGACGGTGGCTCGACTGACAAGCTCGCACTGCGCTTCGTGCGGAGCTGAGCCCGGCGCGCGGCGGGCCGGCGTGCCGCCTCGGCAAAATTTGCACCGATGGCCCTCGCCTCCTCGCTCTCGCTCTCTCCCCGCCGCCGCAGGCGGCTCCGCCTGATCGCTGCGATCGCCGGAGTGTGCGGGGTGATCGCGCTCGTCGTCGTGCTTGTGCCCGCCTACAGCGGCAAGACGAAGCAGCACTTCACGCGGACGCCGGTCAAGAAGGTGCGTCGCGATCGCCAGGTTCCGCTTGCCGCCCGCGAGCGGCGGAGGATCGGCCAGATGCTGAACGCCTTCGTCGTCGACGTGATCGAGCGGCGCGACCTGGCCGCCGGCCTTCGTCTTGCGGGGCCGCCTCTGCTCGCCGGGACGACGCGGAAGGGATGGCTCGCAGGCGACGTGCCAGTCTATCCCTATCCGGCCCGCGGCACGCACTTCGAAGACGCGTGGCTTGTCCAGGTGTCCCTCCCGAACCACGTCTACATCGAGCTCGACCTCCAGCCGAGAGCCGGCGCGAAGATAGGTCCGATCGCGTACTCGGGCGAGCTACGCCGCCGCCGCGCCCGCTGGCAGGTCGACGCGATGTACCCGCAGGCGATCTACCCGAAATGACGGGAGCGCTCAGCCGTCCCAGGTTCTCCTGAGGAACTGGACGAACGGCGT
>JBBQDZ010000005.1:0-28904 GCA_038320185.1 Gaiellales bacterium | reverse complement strand
CCTTCGCGGCGAGCCACCCAAGGTGTACGAGCGCATCGGCCCGACCTTCGAGGCGCTCGTGAAGTCGGCCAGCCCCGATGAGACGAGGCCGAGCATCGAGTTCTATCGCCACCGCGACGAGATCGACCTACTCCTTCCCGTGGCCTAGACGCCCGGGCAGGGGGCATCCTTGTCCCGCCGAGCATCACGGAGACGCCGCGGTATCCGTCCGCCGGCGAGCGTGGATCAGATACTCGATCGCGCCCCGCGCGCCGCGGGCGGGTGATCGTGTCGCCCCGACGAACTCCCAACCCGACAGATCCATCGTCAGGAGCCCGATAGTCGCCCGCGTGCCCGTGCCACTCAGGCATCCGTGAAGCTGATTTAGCTCATCGATATCTCAACGAAACATATTTGTTGCTAGGATCTTGTTCATGGTCAGCGGCGATTTGCTTCGCGAAGCTCGACTGCGAGCGGGGCTGACGCAGGGCGAGGTTGCCTCGCGACTGAAGATCGCACGCTCGCAGATCAGTCGCTACGAGCGTGGCGACGTCGCGCCGAGCCTCGAGACGCTGCGCCGCCTGATCCGTGGTTGCGGCCTGGAGCTCGGTTTCCGTCTCTTCAACGCCGACCTGGAGGAGCACGACGCGACGATGATTGCCGCGACGTTGGCCTTGACCCCGGAGGAGCGCGTCGACCGGGCCGTACGGGGCGTGAAACACGTGTACGGGGTGTGAGCAGGCCTCCCGGGCTGGCGGACTTCGAGCCCGGCGAGATCCTCCGGGCGCTCGAGGCCCATCACGTCCGCTACGTCGTTATCGGCGCGATCGCGGCGGTCTCCGCTGGAGCGCCCATCCTGACGACCGATCTCGACGTCACACCGGACAACTCGCGCGAGAACCTCGAGCGGCTGGCTCGTGCGCTCCGCGATCTCGAGGCCCGCCTCCGAAGTCCGAGCTCTCCGGAGGGCGTTCCGTTCCCGATCGACACAGGCACGCTCGCGACTGCCGAGAGCTGGACGCTCGTGACCCGCGCTGGCGACCTCGACCTCGTCTTCTCTCCAGCGGGAACAGGCGGATACGTGGATCTTCACCGGGGAGCGAAGCGGGAGCGAATCGCCGGCATCGTCGTCCCGGTTGCCTCCCTCGCGGACGTGATCCGCTCGAAGGAAGCCGCGAACCGCGAGAAGGACAGCATGCAGCTGCCTATCCTCCGCAGGACACTCGAACTGATCCGGGAACGCAACAACCCCGGGCGGTGAAGGGTTCCGCCGGCCGCGCCGCGCGGAGGCCGCTTCGCTCGCGCTACCTGCCTCGACCGGTCACCGATCCTGAACCGGTCAGGGACTCCCGGGGACATGCCGATCCTTCGGCAGCTGCGTCCGCGACAAGGTGCTCGCGGCTGAGGCCTTCGACTCGCTGCTCGAGGCGAAAATCGCGCCCTCTGTTCGAGCTCCTGCTCGACCGCGCCGAGGGGGCGCTCGACATGCCTGGGCCGTTTCCGGACGTCAGCGCGCAATCGAGCGCGGCCGGTACCTACCGCGCGCGAGGAGGCTGACGCAGGCCGAAAGGTCAGCGACCTCTACGGAGCCTGCCGGTCGAGCACCACCTCGTAGGTGTCGACGGAGATGCGCCGCATGGCCCCCGTCGGCGGACTCATCTTGTCGAGCGTCTCACTCCCCTGCTTCAGGTCTTCCTCGGATCCAAAGCGGGCGACGAAGACCGCCTTGCCGGCCGAGCGATCGGCGAGGACGAGGAGGCTCTTTGCAGGCACACCCTCGGGCGGGCCCTCCTGGGAGTTGATCTCCTCGAGCACCGCGTCGAGTGCGGCCGCGTCAGCGTTGAAGGTGGCGACACGTACGTGCTCAGTCATGGAGCCGTCCTCCTCGGTCGGGGTTCGGGGCTGAGCATAAGTGCCGGTGGGCGGGCGTGCCGGGGCGGCCCTTCCGCTTGATACCGAACGTCGAGGGGTAGACGTAGCCGTCCCAGCCGACGACGTCGAAGGGTAGTCGAGGAGGTAGGCCTGGTGGCCGCCGCGCACGCGCACTTTCACCGTGAACTCGCCTTCTCGCGGTGGCTGTGGAGCACGGTCGGCGGGTGAATGTCCCCGCGGTAGTTGAGCGCGTGCTCGAGGAGCTGCCCGTACTCGTTGCGGTCGCGGCCCTCTGAGATCGACGTCATGAACGCCGACGGCTCAGGCGTCCGACGCCTTCTGCCGCGGTAGCCCAGCTGCGACTGGACCGACTACCTCACTCCCGCCTGGTCACCCGACGGAGATGAGATCGCCTACTCGTCACCTCCCAGCCACGCGATCGGCATCGTCAACGCGACGGGCGAGGAGTCGCTGCCGCTGCTGATCCACACTCCCGCCATCCATCCATCCATCGTGGTCGCCGGACGATCGTCGCATCGTCTTCGCCGCGCCAAAGTCGAACACCGGTCTGGCGACCGCAGAGTTCGGCCCGCTCTTCATCATCGACCTCCGCACACAGCGGGTGAGGCGACTGACGCGGATGCTCGGAAACGCTCCCGCCTGGTCGTCGGGCGGGAGGCGAATCGCATTCGCCGCGCGAGCGGCCGATGGGTCGAGCGACATCTACCTCGTCAACCCTGACGGGTCGCATATCGTCCGGCTAACGAAAGGGCAATAGGCCTGTGCCGAACGCGATGAGGGCGCCGTGATCTAGGGTCGCTAGATGCCGCGCAGGACGGGGATGGTCGCGTTGTTCGGCGGTCCTGCGGGAGCGGGGAAGTCGACGCTCGCCAGGGCCTGGTGTGCGATGCGCGAGCGCGCAGCGCACATGGAACTCGACGAGATCAGGCACTTGATCGTCAGCGGACTAGGTGACCCACAGAAGCCCGACGACCTTCAAGAAGAGCAGTATCGGTTGAGTGTCGCAGCGACCTGCGCGCTTGCGCGGACGTTCGTCGATGGCGGCTACGACGTCGCAGTCGACGATGTGCTCGAGCCTCGTGACTTCGCTCAATACTGGCAGCCTCGGCTCGATGGTCTGGCGTGGAAGCTCGTGGTTGTCTTGCCCTCGCTCGATGAAACGCTCTCTCGATCGGCTCAGCGAGAGAAGGGGGTCCGTGAGGAGCACACGCGCGCCCAGCACGCGCGTTGCGCGGAATGGTCTCTCGGAAGCCGAATCGACACGACCGGCCTCAGCGTTGAGCAGAGCCTCGCGCTCGTTCTGGAGCGACTCTCCTAGCGCTGCGCCGCTCCAATCGTCGTTGTCGTTAACTACAGGTGCGAGGTGACGCCTGCCGGATCCTCGTCGGCGCTCTGGCCGTCCGCCGCGACCAAATCCTCATTCCAGGAGTAGGCGTACTTCCCGTCGTCCAGTGCCTTCGCGAGCTTCGTCAGCCGCAGTGGATGGAAGGTGTCGCACATCACGGCCAGCTCGTGCGTCTCCGTCAGTCCGATCGAGCGCTCCGCCAGCCCGGGGTGCGGGCCGTGCGGGATGCCCGAGGGGTGGAGAGTGACCGAGCCCACCTCAATGCCCCGGCGCGAGCCGAAGTTGCCCGAGACGTAATAGATCATCTCCTCGGAGTTCAGGTTCGAGTGGTGGTAGGGGATCGGGATCGCGAGCGGGTCGAAGTCGAGCTTGCGCGGGCAGAACGAGCAGATGACGAAGTTCTGACCCGCAAAGGTCTGGTGCGAGGGCGGCGGCATGTGGATGCGCCCCGTGATCGGCTCGAAGTCGTTGATGTTGAACGTCCAGGGGTAGACGTAGCCGTCCCACCCGACGACGTCGAAGGGGTGGTAGTCGAGGAGGTAGGTCTGGTGGCCGCCCCGCACGCGCACCTTCACGGTGAACTCGCCCTTTTCGCGGTGCGTGTGGAGCTCTGTCGGCGGGTGGACGTCGCGGTGGTAGTAGGGCGCGTGCTCGAGTAGTTGCCCGTAATCGTTGCGGTAGCGGCGCGGGATCTCGATCAGGCCCGGCGATTCGAACACGAGGTGGCGCTGCGGCCCTTCGGCGCGGAAGCGATAGGTCGTCCCGCGCGGCACGACGACGTAGTCGCCCTGGCGGTAAGGGAGCTCGCCGAAGATCGTCTCGAGCACGCCGGAACCCTCGTGGACGAAGATCACCTCGTCGCCCTCGCCGTTGCGATAGAAGCCCTCGAGCTCCTCGGTGGGGCGGCAGAGCGAGATCTCGACATCGTCGTTCCACATCAGGAGCCGGCGGCCCGAGATCGGGTCGCCCTCGGGCTCGACGTCGAAGGTCGCGAAGTGCCGGTGGGCGTGCGCGCCGGGGACCCACTCGTCCCGCTCGATCGGCTCGAAGTCGCCGAGCTTCAGGATCCGGCACGGCGACTGGAGGTGGTAGAGGATCGACTCGTTGCCGTCGAAGCCCTCGAGCCCCATCACCTCCTCGGTGAGGAGCCGCCCGTTGTCGCGGACCTGGATGTGCCGCTTGCGCGGGACCTCGCCGAGGCGCTGGTAGAAAGGCATGTGTGGAGGATATCGGCGGCCGAATTGCCCGCGAGGTCGGAAGCTGGGAGGGTGTCGAGTTGGGGCCCCACCGCTTCGGCGGCGTCGAGTTCCGGCTCGGGAAGCGCGAGCTCGGACACCTGCACGGGTCGCGGCTCGCCGACCTGCCGTTCCCGCGGAGGATCCGGGACATGCTGGTCGAGACGGGCCGCGCGCTGCCCCACCACGTCATGCCGGATTCCGGCTGGGTCTCCAGGCCGATCGCCGGGGAGGAGGACCTGGCCGAGGTGATCGAGCTCTTCCGCCTGGGCTACGAGCGTGCGCGGGTGGCACGGGCGCGAGCGGCGGCGCGCGAAGCTGGCTGAGCTCGAGGGACAGTCCCTCGGACCAGTCGTTCGAGGCATGACCGAGGGACTGTCGGGAATCCCGCTGAGCAGGCCTATGACCCCTCTCCTCGTTCGTCGACTCTAGGCGGGAGCCCCGGCCCCCACAAGCGGAACTCCGACCCGGTTCTCGAGCACGCCGATGCCCTCGACCTCGAGCTCGACCACGTCGCCCGGCTGGAGCCAGCGGCCGTCGCCGCGCTCGAGGATGCAGCCGGTTCCGACCGTGCCGGAGCCGAGCACGTCCCCCGGGAACAGCCGCGTGTTCCGGCCGGCTTGAGCGAGAATCGTCTCCCATGAGTGGTGCAGGTCGCGCAGGTTCCCGCGAGAGCGCTCCTCGCCGTTGACGCGCGCGACCATCTCCGCCGAGCGGCCGTCGAACTCGTCGGTCGTCACGAGCAACGGCCCGAGGCTCGTCGCGAAGTCCTTGCCCTTGGCGGGCCCGAGACCGACCTTCATCTCAGCCCGCTGGAGGTCGCGTGCGGACCAGTCGTTCATGATCGTGAAGCCCCCGATCCGGCCCTCGGCGCCGATCACGGCCGCGATCTCGAGCTCGTAGTCGAGCTCGGAGGTTCCGGCGGGATACGGAATGTCGTCGCCGGGGCCGTAAATCGCCGCGGGGTTCGAGAAGTAGAAGACCGGGATCTCGTACCACTCGCGGGGCACCTCGAGGCCCCTCTGCGACCGCGCTGTCGCGACGTGCTGCTCGAAGGCGTAGAAGTCGCGTACCGACGGCGGGTGGAGGACGGGCGGGAGCAGGCGCACCTCCGAGAGCGGATACTCGGCATGCTCGCGCGCCACGCCTCCTCCCGTGAGGAGCGACTGGAGCGTCTGCGCCGCGAGCTGGATCACACGATCGCCCTCGATCCGGCCCGGCCACCCGCGCTCGAGCTCGCGATCCAGCGGCGTGAACATGCAGAGCTTCATCTAGGGCTCGGTATGGACGATGACGTCGGAGATGGCCGGCCGTTCGGTGCGGATGCGCTGCTCGATCTCACTCGCGCGCGCGTGTGCGGTCGCGAGCGGGCTCTCGGGGTCGAGGCCGAGCGTCAGGAAGGCAACGAGACCTTCATCCGTCTCGAGGAACCGCAGCTTCCGAGGCGCCACGCCGAGCTCCTCCCGGACGATGCGAAGAACGGTCTCGGCGTCCGCGGCGGTGTCGGTCGCCGATGGGCTTCTGCCCTCGCCCGCCTCGGTCAGCGGCTCGAGGTGCGTGTGGACGAACGCGATCTCGGGCATCGCCTCGGCGATCGCCCGCTCCACCTCGCTGGCGACGGCGTGCGCCTCGCCGAGCGAGAGCTCACCGGGCAGCTTCAGGTGCAACGAAAGCTCCGAGCGGCCATCCACCTCGACGATGGTGATGTTGTGGATCTCGCGAACCCGCGGCACGCGGGTGGCGGCTGCCAGGGCGCGTTCGTGCAGCGCGACATCGTCGCTCTGGGGCTCGACGTGGACGACGACGTCCGCCTCGGGAAGAGCCCGCTCGAGTGCGTCCTCGACCAAGTCCGCGGCGGCGTGGCCCTGTCCGACCGCTGCTCCCGCAGGCACGCCGATGACCACGTCCGCGAAATGCCGTCCCGCGGCCTGACGCAGGCGAAGTCGCCGCAGCTGGACGGCCGGCCGGAGGGCTGCGATCGCCTGGCGGGCCGCGTCCTCCGCGCCTGCGGGGGCCCGATCCATCAACACGTCGACGTTGCGCCGCATGAGGCGTCCGGCGGCGAGCGTGACGAGGGCGGCGACGAAGAGCGCGGCGAAGGAGTCGGCGTCGCGGTACCCGGCGCGCGCGACGACCAGACCGACGAGGACGGCGCCGGAGCCGGCGAGGTCGCTGGCAAAGTGGAGTGCGTTCGCCTGCAGCGCAGCGCTCCGGTAGCGCCCGGCCGCGCGCGCCGATGCGGTCGCCCGGAGAAGGTCGAGAGCCATCACGAGGCCGACCGTCGCGAGCGCGTACCACGTCGGGTTCACGCGATCGGCGGTGCGGTCGAAGATGTGCGTGAGGGCGCGGTAGACGATGAGCAGGCTCGCGCCGACCAGCACCGTGGCCTCGCCGAGCGCCGCGAGATGCTCGGCCTTCCCATGGCCGTACTGGTGCGCGCGATCGGCTGGGCGGATGGCGACGCCGAGCGCGAAGAAGGTCAACAGCGCTGCCACGAGGTCGGTGCCCGAGTGGGCGGCTTCCGAGACGAGCCCTAGGCTGTGCGTCGGCAACCCGACCGCGAGCTTCAGCGCGATGAGTGCCGCAGCGACGACCACCGAGACGAGCGCCGTTCGCCGCTGCGGGCTCATGCCGGGAAGGCTAGTGCTCCTGGCGGCAGGCGGACCCGCGCTCGAGGAGCGGGCTCGTAGCGGCGCGGCTTATCCGTGGCTTCCGCGCACGCGCAGGAGACCTGCACCACGGCGACGCCGTGCCCGGGAGCGATCGTCCCAGAGCCGGCGGGTTGCCGGATCCTGGCCCGTAGGTAGGTCTACGACGGCCGGGCCGGCACCTACAGGTTCCCGCGAAGCGCTTGCTCGCGCTCGATCGCCTCGAAGAGCGCCTTGAAGTTGCCGTCGCCGAAGCCGCGGGCGCCGTGGCGCTCGATCACCTCGAAGAAGAGCGTTGGCCGGTCCTGCGCCGTCTTCGTGAAGATCTGCAGCAGGTAACCGTCGTCGTCGCGGTCGGCCAGGATCCGAAGGCGGCGCAGGTCGTCGTAGCTCTCGTCGATCGAGCCGACCCGGTCCGGTACCTCCTCGTAGTAGGAGTCCGGCGTCTCGAGGAAAAGGATCCCCCGCTCCTTCAGCGCCTCCACGGTGGCGACGATGTTCTCGGACGCCAGCGCCACGTGCTGCACGCCGGGGCCACCGTGGAACTCGAGGTACTCCTCGATCTGGCTCTTGCGCTTGCCCTCGGCCGGCTCGTTGATCGGGAACTTGATCTTCCCCTGACCGTCCGACATCACCTTGGACATGAGGGCCGAGTATTCGGTGGAGATGTCCTCGTCCGAGAAGTGGAGCATCTCCGTGAAGCCCATCGTCCGCTCGTAGAACTCGACCCAGTGGTTCATCCGTCCGAGCTCGACGTTGCCGACGCAGTGGTCGATTGCCTTCAACCCGACACCGCCGGCGTGTCCGTTCGAGGACACGGAGACGTAGCCGGGCAGGTACGGACCCTCGTACCCGCTGCGGTCGACGAAGGAATGGACGGTGTCGCCGTAGGTCGCGATCGCAGAGATCTCGACGGTGCCGAACTCGTCCTCCACGCGGTGCGGTTCCACGACGCCCCGCGCGCCGCGTTGCACCGCCTGCCGGTATGCCTCGGTCGCGTCCGGCACGGTCAGCGCGATGTCCTTGACGCCGTCGCCGTGCCGCGCGGAGTGGCGCGCGACCTCGTGGTCCTCGCGAAGCGCGCTCGTCAGCACGAGCCGGATGTCGCCCTGCTCGAGCACGTAGGAGGCTCGGTCGCGCACGCCGGTCTCCGGTCCGGCGTACGCCGTGCGCGAGAAGCCGAACGCGTGCTCGTAGAAGTAGGCGGCCTGCTTGGCGTTACCCACCCAGAGCTCGACGTGGTCCCAGCCTTCGAGCGGCATGAAATCGCTCATGCCCGTGATTCTAACGCCCCTGAATTCGGAGTCCCGGCGGCTGCCTCGGTGGCGGACAGGTCGTCGACCGAGCGTCGCAGCGGGACCTCCTTCACGCCCAAGACGGCGATCGCCCAGACGAGGACGGCAACCACGGCGGCAGCGAGGAACGCGGGGTGCAGCGCGCCCGCGAGCGCGCTGCGCAGGGCGGGCGGAAGCCTGTGGATCGCCACCCCCTCCCCGCTCCGGGCGCCCGCGGGAAGGCCCGCGTTGACGATCGTCCCCATGACGGTGACACCGATCGTCGCGCCCATCTGGCGGCTGAACTGCGTCAGCGCGGTCGCCGACCCGATTCGAGCGCGCGGCACGGCGTTCTGAACCGAGAGGACGAAGACCTGCATCATCGCTCCGAGCCCGATTCCGGCCACGACCATGTTCCGCGCGGCCTCGGTGTTCGAGGTGTGCACGTCCATCCGCCAGAGGAGGAGCATCCCGGCCGCGAGGACCGCAGGCCCGAGCACGACGTTCCAGCGGTAGCGCCCCGTGCGGGAGACGAGCTGGCCGCTGAGGATCGAGGTCGCGACGGCTCCCAGCATCAACGGCGTCAGCACGACCCCGGAGGAGGTCGCCGAGGTACCGATCACTCCCTGCACGAAGAGCGGGACGTAGGTGATCGTCCCGAACATCGCCATGCCGACGAGGGCCATGCAGGCGATGCTCGACGCGACAATCGGATTCCGGAGGGAGTCGAAGGGCAGGATCGGCTCGCGCGCTCGCCGCTCTACGATTGCGAAGGCCGCCAGCATGGTGGCCGCGCCCGCCAGCGCGGCGATGACGCGCCCGCTCGTCCAGGCGTAGTCGCGACCGCCCCAGACGAGGCCGAGCAGAAGCGAGGCGGTCCCGGCCGCCAGCACGCCTGCGCCGAGCCAGTCGATCGAGTGCTGGGTCTGCGGTGCGCGGCGCGGCATCGTCAGCGAGATGACGAGCAGAGCCAGACCTCCGACGGGGAGGTTGACGAGGAAGATCCAGCGCCAGGTGGTGCTGTCCACGATGAAGCCGCCGACGGCCGGTCCGATGATCGAGGAAGCGGCGAAAACAGCGCCGATCAGCCCCTGCCAGCGTCCCCGGTCGCGTGGGGGGACGATCGCGCCGATCACCGCGAGCGAGAGCGGGAAGAGCCCGCCGGCGCCGATCCCCTGGATCGCCCGGAAGAGGACGAGCTGGGTCATCCCCTGCGCGATTCCACAGAGAGCGGAGCCCACGAGGAAGACGACGATCGCGAAGAGGAAGAGGTACTTGCGCCCGTAGACGTCGCCGAGCTTCCCGTAGAGCGGGACGGTGACGGTCGAGGTGAGCATGTAGGCCGTGAAGACCCAGGAGTACTGGGTGATGCCGCCAAGGTCCGAGACGATCCTCGGGAGCGCCGTCGCGACGATCGTCTGGTCGAGCGCCGCGAGCAGGAGCGTCACCATCAGCCCCGCGTAGATCGCGAGCGTCCGCCCGATCGAGAAAGGGAAGCCCGGAGGCGTGTGCGCTAGGCGGGCGCGGAAGGCGCTCATCCGCCCGAGGCTACTCCGCCGGCACCGGCACGGGTGCTCGGCGGCGGCGCTCGAGCAGGATGCCTCCCGCGATGGCGAAGCCGCCAACGACCTCGAGCTTCGTCAGCTTCTCGGAGAGGAGGAGCAGGGCGAAGATCGCGGCGACGAAGGGCTGGAGGTTCGCGAAGAGCGAGGCCCGGGAGGGGCCGACGCGGTCGATCGACTTGAACCACAGGACGTTCGTGAGCGTGAGCGGCCCGACGATCGCATAGGCGAGACAGAGCCACGTCAGCCAGCCGAGCCCTCCGTAGCTCTGACGGTGCAGCTGTCCGAGCCCCGTTAGCGCGAGCGGGATCCACATCAAGACGAGGACGAGCGCGCTGATCCGGTAGGGCGAGTAGGTGCGCATGAGAGGCGCGATGGTGACGGAATAGAACGCCCAGGACGCCGCCATCCCGAGCGCGATCAGGTCGCCCCAGAGGTTCCCCGAGACGCCGCTGCCGGTGCCGAGCGCGACGAGCGCGACGCCCATCGACGTCGTCGCTGCCGCAAGCCAGAAACGCCCGGAGAGCTGCTCGAGGCCGACCACCGAGGAGACGAGCGCGGTGAAGATCGGCGTCGTGCCGAGGATGAGCGCGGCGGTCGTCGCCGTGGTCAGCTTGATCGCGTAGACGAAGGCGAGCTGGTTGGCGTAGAGGAAGACGACCGCGGCGCCGACGAGGAGCAGCGACCGGCGGCCGCCGATGCGGAACGAGCGCTCGAGAGCGAAGGTGAGCGCGGCGAAGAGAATCGCGGACGCCCCGTAGCGCACGGACGAGTAGGCGAGCGGGAGGAAGCCGTGAGTCAGCACGTACTTCGTGACGGTGATGTTGAGCGCCCAGATGACGACCGTCGCGAGCAGCATCACGTCGACGGTGCTCGGACGGCGCACCGTCCCGACAGTAACGACTACGCTTGGCGCGATGCCCGAGCCGACGATCGAGGAGATCGACGCCCTCGTCGGCCCGGCCACACCGCACTTCGCGTATCAGCTTCGCGCGCGGGTGCGCGAACTCGTCGCCGGGCTTCCCGATGATGACGCGGTGAGGCGCTACGCGGAGGAGAAGATCGATCTGCTCGACCGCCTCGGACACGCGTCGTCGAAGGCCGAAGAGGGCGGGCGGGCGCCGCGCGACCGGCCGGGGTGGGCCGAGCTCCCGAGCGCCGCGCCCGCGGACGCTCCTCTGCCTCGCCGGCGATGAGCTTCGAAGGGAAGTCGGTCCTCGTGACCGGCGGGTCCCGCGGCATCGGTAGGGCTATCGCGCTTCGCTTCGCGGAGCTCGGGGCGAGGCGAGTGGCGATCGGCTACCTCCGGAACGACAGCGCAGCGGAGGCGACAGCGGAGGAGCTTCGGGGCGCCGGTGCCGAGCCCGTGCTCGTGCGCGGCAACGTGTCGTCCGCGCGGGTTCTCGGGCAGGTCGCCGACCTGGGGCCGTGGGATGTCCTCGTCCACAACGCGGCAACGGGCGTCATCCGGCCCGCGCTCCAGGTCGAGGACAGACACTGGGACTGGACCATGAACGCGAATGCGCGAGCGCTGCTCTCGCTCGCACGGGTGGCGGTCCCGACCATGCTGCCGGGCTCCTCGATCGTCGCACTCTCGAGCCTCGGGTCGACGCGCGTGCTCGAGAACTACGTCCTCGTCGGAACCTCGAAGGCGGCTCTCGAGTCCCTCGTCCGCTACCTGGCGGTGGAGCTCGCGCCGCAGGAGATCCGCGTCAACGCCGTCTCCGGAGGCGTTGTCGAGACGGGCGCGCTCGAGCACTTCCCGAACCGGGAGCAGATGCTGGCCGCGGCTCGCGAACGCACCCCGGCGGGCCGGATGGTCGAGGCTCGCGACCTCGCGGAGGCGGTCGTCTTCCTCTGCTCCTCCGGCGCCGAGATGATCCGCGGGCAGACGCTTGTCGTGGACGGCGGTTTCTCGCTGCTCGCGTGAGCACCCTTCGGATCCGGGATCACGGCCGGAATCGTCGTGGCTGGCGTTCGGAGTTGCTTCTACCCGGAGAGGCCCGGCCATGAGCACCCTTCGAGTCTGCGATTCCGGCCGGAATCGCCTGGGCTGGCGTCCGGTGGCGCGTCAAACCCACCGACGTTGTCCTCTGAGCGCGGGTCGGTTGCTCGAGCGTTTGCTGGAGCTGCCGGCGGCGGAGGCCGCGCCCTCGCGGCTCACCGGCGGGCCTGCGCTCTGGGTTGAGGGCCGGGAGTTCCTCCACCTACACGGTGACGAGGCGGAGATCCGGCTGACGCGGAAGCTGATCTCTCAGCTTGACGACCCTCGGGTCACCCGCCGGACGCGAACCTCGGACTAGTGCTGGTGCCGCTCGAGGAGGAAGAGCTCGTCGTTGAGCTCGCACGTCGCGCGCTCGCGGCGAATCGAGGCTAGGCGCGCGTAGCTGGGCGCGGCAAGAAGCCGAGCACGTCTTACCCACCGCTTACGCTCCTCGTGAACGCGCGTTACGCGGATGCCGCAGGCTCCGCTCGTGATGAGGGGCGTGCTGCTCACAGGCTCGATCGCCCTGGGGCTCGTGGCCGCAACCGGAGCCCCGGCGGACGAGCGCGGGCCGGCCTCGAGCTGCGCCCGGATTTCCGCGGGCCTCACGCCCCTCTCCGATCTCGGCAGCGGCTCCTACCACCACTACCGCGGTGGTCTCTACCCCGGCGGCACGAACACGCCAGGCCCCCGCTATCTGGCGAAGGGGCTCGCGGCGGCCCGGGCCGTCCAGCCGCTCGCCGCAGACGGCACCCCCTCCGCAGGAGGCAAGGTCGTGTTCCTCTCGATCGGGATGTCGAACACGACGCTCGAGTTCCAGGAGTTCCAGCGGGAAGCGGCTGCACAGCGCCTGAACCCGGCTCTCGCGATCGTGGACGGCGCCGTCTTCGGTCAGGACGCGGAGAAGATCAAGGATCCGCACGGGCGCTACTGGAGCGAGGTCGACCGCCGGCTCGCCGCCGGAGGCGCGACGGGCCGCCAGGTGCAGGCGGTCTGGCTGAAGGAGGCGATCATCCGGCCGACCGAGGCGTTCCCGGCGGACGCGCAGCGGCTGCGCGCGGACCTACGGGCGATCGTCGCGATTCTCGCGCAGCGCTTCCCCGCGCTCCACCTCGTGTACGTGTCGAGCCGGATCTACGGCGGGTACGCCTCGACGACACTCAACCCGGAGCCGTACGCCTACCAGAGCGGCTTCGCGGTCAAGTGGCTCGTCAACGACGCAATCGACGGCAAGGTGGCGGGGCCGTGGGTCGGCTGGGGTCCCTACCTCTGGACGGACGGGACAAAGGGACGCAAGGACGGCCTCGTCTGGACCTGCGACGACGTTCGCACGAAGGACGGCACCCACCCTTCGCCAAGCGGGGCGCGCAAGGTTGCCGGCCTCCTGCTGAGCTTCCTCCGCACGAGCCCCCCCTCGAAGACCTGGTTCAACCCGGCGGCTTAGGCTCCGCCCCTGGCTGTTCCAGCCATGTCCGGGGGCCTGACCCCCGAACATGGCTCGACGGGACCGAGAACTTCGGGAGGCAAGACGCTAAAAAACCGGCGCGTGTGCGGGCGAAAGCCGCTCCGGACATGTCTAGGGGCCTGTCCCCCAGGCATGTCTCCGCAGGACAGGGGTGCCAAGTCACGGCAGACGCTCGAGCGCCTCGTCGATCTCCTCGTCGCAGATCGTCAGCGGCGGGGTCGCCGAGATGAGCGACCCGTCGAGGCCGGCCGGGATGACGAGGACGCCGCGCCTGCGCGCCTCGTCGGCATCGCCCGCGCGGGCGCGCAGAAGGCCGGCTCCGTGCCAGCCTCCACGCGCGAACCGCTCGCCGGCCTCCATCACGCGCTCAAGCAGCCGCGGCACCTCGTCCAGGACGACGAGGGCGCCGGCGCAGGCGAGCGGATTCCCGGCGTGCGTGTGCGTGTAGACATCCACCGATCCGAGCCCCCAGACGCTCTCGAGCTCGCCGCGCACGAAGAGCGCCGCCGACAGCGGCAGGCCGCCGCCGAGCGCTTTTCCCACGCACAGAACGTCGGCGAGCTCCGCCCCCGGCCACAGCTCTCCGATCCGGCCGAGGCCGCAGTAGATCGCGTCGACGACGAGCAGCGCCCCCGACTCGTCGCAACGCTCGCGCAGCCGTGCAAGGAAGTCGGCGGGCGGAACCCGAGCGCCCGCTCGCCCCTGCACCGGCTCGACGATCACACAGCCCGCGCTCGCCGGAAGCGAGCCCGGATCCTCGCCATAACCCCGCCGATACACCGGCCCCGGCAACCAGGCGGCGAACGGCTCCCGGAAGGCTTCGAATCCCGAGACGGCCACGGCCAGCAGCCCCGTGCCGTGGTAGGCGCCGTCGAAGCAGACGATGCCCGGTCGCCCCGTGGCGAGGAGCGCCGTCCGGAGCGCGATCTCGACCGCGTCCTCGCCGGTGACGCCGAGCTTCGCGGGCCACGGGAGAGCGTGGCGTAGCTCGGCGGTGACCTCGGCGTCGGCGAGGTCCCCGAGTGCGTGCACGACGCGCTGCCGCGACCAGGCGTTGAGGATCCGCGGGTTCCGGTGCCCGAGAGCCGCGACACCGAAGCCACCCGTCAGGTCTATGTACTCGCGCCCCTCCGAGTCGACGACACGGCAGCCCTCCGCCTCGGCCCAGATCACCCGCGACCGTTGCGGCCGAAGCCGAGAACCCGCTCGATCGTGTCTCCCGCGATGTACCCAGCGATCTTCGGGTTCTCCTGGAGCCGGCGCAGCGAGTACGCATACCACTGCTCGCCGTACGGCACGTAGATGCGCAGCCGGTGGCCCGCCGCCACCAGCTCGTCGGCCCGCCGCTCGCGCACACCCAGGAGCATCTGGAACTCGTACCCGCTCTCCCCCCGGCGGTGCTCGGCGAGGAGCCGCTTCGCCTCGCGGAGCAGGAAGTCGTCGTGGGTCGCGATCCCGACGTACGCGCTCCCGCGGAGCAACGCGTCGAGCGAGGCCACGTAGTTCGCCTGCACCTCCTCGAACCCCTGGAACGCGACGGTCGGCGCTTCCACGTAGATGCCTTTGCACAGGCGCACGTTCGGCCGCAGGTCCGAGAGCGCCCCGATGTCGTCGAGCGTCCTGCGTAGGTACGCCTGGAGGACGACCCCGACATTGTCGTAGCCGGCGACGCGAAGTTCCCGGTAAAGCCGGAGGGTCTCGTCGGTGCACGTCGAGTCCTCCATGTCGATGCGGACGAAGTTCCCGCGGGCAGCGGCATCCACGACAAGGGTCTCGAGGTTCTCGCGCGCGCACTCGTACCCGAGCTTCAGCCCGAGGGCCGTCAGCTTGACGCTGACGTTTGCGTCGAGGTTGTTTCGCTCGATCGCCGCGAGCATGTTCTGGTAGGCGTGGAGGATCGCCAGCGCCTGGTCCGCATTCGTGATCTCCTCGCCGAGGACGTCGACCGTCGCCAGCTTCCCGACGGCGTTGAGCCGTCCGACGACCCGGCAAGCGTCCTCGCTCGAGCGTCCGGCGATGTAGCGCGAAGAGATCATCTGCACGACCGGCTTCGGGACGACCGGAAGCATCCGGACGATGGCACGATCGAGCAGGGCCACAGGCGGCGCGATTCTACGGCGGATTGAGACACGGCGGCCGAAGGCGTACAATCGGGCCCGTGGAAGGCGGTGTCGTCCTCGGAGTAGTGATCGGGGTCTCCGTGGCGATCGCGATCACCGTCATTCTCATCCTCGTCAGCTTCGGGATCCTCAGCGGCTCCCAGCTCGTCGTCGGCTAAGGGCCTGTCCGGAAAGTAACTCAGGGTGCCTGACAGGCGCCACGCGGCGCCGCAGGCCTTAACGCTCGCGCATGAAGCCCTGGCGCGCGGCGCTGACGAGCGCCACCGCCTCGGGGAAGAGCACGCGCATCGCGTCGCGGAGTGCGATCGCCTGTTCGTCCGGCCCTCCCGCTGCGTTCAGCTGACCGAGCGCCGCGGCGGTCAGCGAAACGGCGGTATTCAGCGTGAGGGTCGCGAACTGCTCGCGCTGGGCGTCCTGAACGGACTCGGCCTGCTTCTCCGCGAACTCCCGCAGTCCACGCATGAGCTCCTCGGGATCGCCCCCGAACGGAAAGCCGAAACCCCCCTCGGTCATGCCGACATTGTGCCTAGAAGCGTGGGTCTCTACTCGGGTGCGCTCGTGCGGTCGGTTGAGATGGAGGGCGGGCAAGTCCGCACTTCTGAGGTCGGCACCGCGAGCGGCGCCTTAGGCGCGAGCCTGTGCCAGCGCACGTTCGGCGAGGATGCCTGCGAGATGCCGCTTGTACTCCGCCGAGCCGGACAAGTCCCCGAGGGGCTCCAGCTGCGCAGCCGCCTTCCGCCAATCGCCTTCGGCGAGCACCGGCATCGAGCCGACACCCGTCCACGCCACCGTCTCGGCCTCGCCGCGGACGATCGCTGCGCACCCCACGATCGCCCAGTCCTGGGCTCGCCGGTTGAACTTGAGGTAGGCCGAGCCCGCGCCGTCGAGAACCGGGACCCGCACCTCCGTGATCAGCTCGTCCGGGGCAAGCGCCGTCTCGAAGAAGCCGCGGAAGAACTCCCGGGCGCGAATGGACCGCTTCCCGCCCGGCCCGACCGCGACGATCTCGGCGTCGAGTGCGACCACGGCCGCCGGCAGGTCGCCGTTCGGGTCGGCATGCGCGAGCGAGCCCCCGATCGTCCCGCGGTTCCGGACCTGCACGTCGCCGATCTCGGCCGCCGTCTCCGCCAGCAGCCGGCAGCGCTTCGCCAGGAGCTCCGAGCGCTCGACCTCCGCGTGGAGCGTCAGCGCGCCGATCGCGATCCGGTCGCCGTCCTCGCGGATGTAGGAGAGGCCCTCGATGCGGCCGATGTCGACGAGCGTTTCGGGCGCGGCGAGCCGCAGCTTCATCAGCGGGAGCAGCGAGTGGCCGCCGGCGAGCGCCTTGGCCTCCTCCCCGCCCTCGGCCAGCAGCCGCAGCGCGTCCTCGAGCGAGGAGGCGCGCCGGAGTGCGAATCCGGCGGCGATCACGACGTCCCGCCGCCCTTCGTCTCGAGCGGTCCCGCCTCCACCGGCTTCTCTCCGAGCCCCTGGAGCACGCGCCAGAGGCGCTCGGGCTGGAGCGGCATGTCGAGATGGTCGACATCGAGCGCGTCGCAGACCGAGTTGACGACGGCAGCGGTCGCGGCGATCGTCCCGGCCTCGCCGATTCCTTTCACTCCGAGGGGATTCGTTGGCGTGGGCGTCTCGGTCCGTTCCGTCTCGATCTGCGGGATCTCGACCGCTGTCGGGATCATGTAGTCGACGAGGCTCGCGGTCAGGCACTGGCCGTCCTCGTCGTAGACCGTCTCCTCGAACAGCGCCTGCCCGATCGACTGGGCGACGCCACCGTGCACCTGGCCGTCGACGATCATCGGGTTGATCACCCGTCCGCAGTCGTCGACCGCGAGGTAGCGCGAGATCTCGACCTTGCCCGTCTCGCGGTCGACCTCGGTGACGCAGACGTGACAGCCGAACGGGAACGTGAAGTTCGGCGGGTCGAAGAACGTCGTCTCCTCGAGCCCCGGCTCGACGCCCTCGGGCAGGTTGTCGGCCGACCAGGCGGCACCGATCACCTCGGCCATCGTCATCCCCCGTTCCGGCGAGCCCTTCGCGTGGAAGCGACCTCCTTCGAACTCGAGGTCGTCGGGGTCGATCTCCAACTGGTGGGCGACGATCTTGCGCGCCTTCTCCTTGACCTTGCGCAGCGAGTGGTAGAGCGCGGTGCCGCCGACCGCGAGCGAGCGCGAGCCGTAGGTTCCGAGACCGTAGGGCGCGAAGGCCGTGTCGCCGTGGATCACCTCCACGTCGTCGAAGGGAATGCCGAGCTCCGTCTCCACGATCTGCGACCACGAGGTCGCGTGGCCCTGGCCGTGAGGCGAGGTTCCCGTGACGACCGTCACCTTGCCCGTGGGGTGGACGCGCACCGTCGACGACTCCCAGCCGGGCGCGCCGACGCCGATCGCCTTCGTCACCGAGCTCGGTGCGAGGCCGCAGACCTCGACGTAGGTGGAGAGGCCGACGCCGACGAGCTTGCCCTGTTCCCGCGCCTTCGCCTGGTCGCGGCGCAACTCGTCGTAACCCACGAGCTCGAGGGCCCGGTCGAGGGTCTTGTCGTAGTCGCCCGAGTCGTAGAGGAGCCCGGTCGGCGAGGTCGCGGGGAACTCGCGGATGAAGTTGCGACGGCGGATCTCCACCGGATCGAGATCGAGCCGGCGGGCGAGGACGTCGACCAGCCGCTCGATCACATGCGTCGCCTCCGGCCGCCCGGCGCCGCGGTAGGCGTCGGTAGGCGTCGTGTTCGTGAAGACACAGTCGATCCGGCAGGTGTAGTTGGGGATGTCGTAGACCCCGGTGGCCATGAAGAGGGTCAGGTGCGGGATCGTCGGACCGAGGAGCTGAAGGTAGGCACCCATGTTCGCGAGCACGTTCAATCGCAGGCCGACGATCCGCCCCTCCCCCGTCGCGTAGAGCTCCGCGTCCTGGACCTGGTCGCGGCCGTGGATCGTCGCGAGCATGTTCTCCTGCCGGGTCTCCGTCCACTTGACCGGCGTACCGCCGAGCGCCTTCGAGGCGGCGACGGCCACGTACTCCTCGGCATAGGTGTTGAGCTTCGAGCCAAAGCCGCCGCCGACGTCGGGCGCGATCACCCGCACCTTCGCCTCGCTCGTGCCGATGACCACCGAGACGAACGTCTTGACGAAGTGCGGCACCTGCGTGGAGGTGAAGAGGGTCACCTCCCCGGTCGAGGGCTGAAACTGCGCGACCACCCCGCGCGGCTCGATCGCAACCGGCGTCAGCCGTTGGTTGATGACGCGCTGGCGCACGACGACCTCGGCGCCGGCGACTGCCTCGTCAAAGCCGTCGGTCGCATAGCGAATCGAGCAGCAGAGGTTTCCGGGAGCCTCCTCGTGGAGCTGCGGCGCGCCCTCTCGAACGGCCTCCTCCGATCCCACGACCACCGGCAGCTGGTCGTAGTCCACCTCGACCGCCGCCGCACCGTCGGCCGCGGCCCCGCGAGTCTCCGCGGCCACGACGGCGACCGGCTCCCCGACCATCCGCACCCGCTCGCGCGCGAGCGGCCAGCGTGTCGGCTGCCTCGCGTCGCCGGTCGGGTTGGAGCCGCAGGGGACACCGGCCTCGAAGTGGAGATCCTCCGCGGTGAAGACCGCGACGACGCCCGGGATCTCGCGCGCGCGAGCCGCGTCGATCGCGCCAAGATTCGCGTGCGCGACGGGGCTGCGGACGAAGGCGAGGTAGAGCATTCCCGGAAGCCGGATGTCGTCGACGTACCGGCCCTGACCGGCGATCAGCTCAGCGTCCTCCTTGCGGAGGGTCGAGGTGCCGATCCCCTTGCCCTGCGGCACGCCGACTTCGGCCTCGGGAAGCTGGGGCGACTCGCCCTGGAAGCCTTCGAACTGCTCGCCCTCCCGCTTAGACATGTGTGAGCATGGGAGAAACCAGGTTTCCCCCATGAGCCCCCTTCTTCTTCGCTCCGACTACCCGAGCGTTGGCCTGGGCTCCCGCCGGACGAAGCCCGGCTCCGCCCGCACAGCCGGGGGGCTCGGCCAGCGTCTTTGCCAAAGGCCTTTCGGGCTCGACCAGCGTCTTAGCCACGAGCCGCGGCCTTTACCGCGATGACGATGTTGTGGTAGCCGGTGCAGCGGCAGAGGTTTCCCTCGAGACCCTTGCGGATCTCCTCGTCGGTCGGGTCGGGATGGCGCTCGAGGATGTCGGTTGCGGCGATGATCATCCCCGGCGTGCAGTAGCCGCACTGGAGCGCGTGGTGCTCGTGGAAGGCGCGCTGGAGTGGATGGAGCTCCCCGTCCTGCGCCAAACCCTCGATCGTCTGCACCTCGCACCCCTCAGCCTGGAGCGCGAGCACCGTGCACGACTTCACCGTTAGTCCGTCCAGCCGCACGGTGCAGGCTCCGCACGTGGAGGTGTCGCAGCCGACGTGCGTTCCCGTGAGCCCCAGCTCGTCGCGCAGGAGATGGACGAGCAGGAGCCGTGGCTCGACCTCTCGCTCGTAGCCGCGGCCGTTGACGGTGATCGAAAGGCGCTCGCCCACTGACGCGACTCTACGGCTCCGGCCGCTGCGGATCAACCGGTGGCGGGAACTCGCGCTGCCGGCGCTTCACGCCCTCGATGAGCTCGCCGTAGGTGCCGCCTCTGCCCGCTGGCACGCGCCAGAGATCCGCGGTCCCGAAGAGGGTGAAGACGCGCACGCGCACCCGCGGCGAGCCTGCCGCCGCCGATTGCCGGCCCCAGTCACGGCAATGTCCGCCGAGCGTGACGCCGCTCGCCTCGACGTCGACGGCCTCCGGCACGTAGATGTCGACGTTTCCGAAGAGCGCAAAGCAGAGCACCGTCGACCCCTCGTGCTCGACCGAAGCGTCGCGCAGGTCGAGATCGAGGTCGCCGAGCAGGCTCAGTGCCACCGCGAAGCGCCGCAGGCGAAGCGATCCACGACGGACGGTGTGGCCGAGGACCGCCAGCGCGAAGCGGTGCGCCCGCCGGCGCGAACGCATCGCAGGCGCCGGCAGCTGACGCCGCGCGCGCTCGAGATCGGTGCCCGTCTTGGCCGCATAGGCCTCGTCGAGCCGCTCGGAGAACTCCTCCAGGGTCAGCCGCCCCTTCGCGCGCGCCTCCCGCAGTCCGGCAGCCGCGCGCTCGCGCTCGGCGTCCGACACCCGCACGTCCGGAAGCGGCGGATCCATCACCCGAGCTCCAGCTTGTAGTTGCCCTCGACGTCGCGCCCGAGCTCCGCAACGGTGGCCGCGGATCGCTTCATCGCCTCGGCGAAGGGCGAGGCGCCCTGCTCACCGAGGGCGTTCTCCAGCCGCCGGGCGGCGACTCCGATCTCGTCGAGGTACGCCGGGCTCGCGAGCCGCGGCGAACGGCCGACCGTCCGCTCCAGGGTGAGGGCTGCTTCCTCAGCCTCCTCGATCCCCTCCGGCCGCTCCGTCAGACGCAGTGACACGAGCTGCGCTCTTAGCTCCTCGAGGTGGCCGCCCCCCGCCACCTCCTCCGCGAGCTCGCACAGAGCCGCGATCGAGACCGCGTCGCGCAGGACGCTTCTGCTCTCGATCGTCCGGCCGTCCCGGTCGAATGCAAGCCAGCTCTTGTCCTCGCCCTCGCCGCCGTAGGCGCAGAGGTAGATCCGCGAGCCGGTCGCGGCCTCCGCGGCGATCACGGCGGCGAGCTCCTCGTCGTCGTCGCCGAAGCGGCGTGCGAGCGCGGCGATCCCTGCGAGCTCCTCGCTGAGCTCCACCTCCCAAGCTTACGGCTGGTCCCGCGAGCGGCGGCCGTACACTCAGCGCCGGACCCGTGGAAGCCGTCTCAGCCCGGAATCGCCACGCACGCGCGCTCTTCGCTCCGCTCGGACCTACCTACGACCGCTACGCCGCCCTGCTCTCGTTCGGGCAGGACCCGCGCTGGCGCCGCTTCCTCGTCTCCCGAGTCGAGGCAGGGCTCGGCCCCGGGGACGAGTCCCTGGACGTCGCCACCGGCACCGGAGCCGTCGCCGCCGAGCTCGCGCGTCGCACCGGCTGCCGGGTTGTCGCGCTCGACCAGAGCCCGGACATGCTGGCCGTGGCCCGTGAGCGGATCCGGCGGAGCAGCCTCGTCGATCACGTCCGATTCCTCGAAGGCCGTGCCGAGGACCTTCCCTTTGCGGACGGCTCCTTCGCGAGTCTCACCTTCACGTACCTACTCCGCTACGTCGAGGACCCGGCGGCGACGCTGCGCGAGCTTGCCCGGGTCGTCCGGCCGGGCGGAGCGATCGCCTCGCTCGACTTCGGCCTCCCCTCTTTCCCCTGGCGGGCTGCCTGGGAGCTTTACGTCCGCGCCGGCCTGCCGCTGGCGGGGCGCCTGATCTCGCCGGGCTGGGCCGAGGTCGGCCGCTTCCTCGGCTCGAGCATCCGAGACTTCCACGCCCGCTACCCGCTCGAGGAGCTGCTCAGGGTGTGGCGGGACGCGGGCGTCGAGGACGTCCGAGCGCGTCGGCTGAGCCTCGGTGGCGGGCTCGTCGTCTGGGGGAGGCGAGGCTGAGCGCGCAGGCCCGCCCGGCCTTCTACGCGCTGGAGCGGAGCGGCTGGCGCGACTACGTCACGCTGCTCCATCCGCCCTACACCGTCTGGCACCTGAGTTACGTGACGATCGGTGCGTCGATCGCCCCGGATTTTCACCCCACGCGCCTGTGGGAGGCTCTGGTCGCCTTCTTCCTCGCCGTCGGCATCGGCGCCCACACGCTCGACGAGCTGAACGGCCGGCCGCTCCGGACGGCGATCCCGAAGCCCGTCCTCCTCGCCCTCGCCGCCTCTTCGCTCGCCGCTGCGGCGGCGATCGGCATTGCCGGAGCGGTGACATTCGATCTGTGGCTCCTCCCCTTCGTGGGTCTGGGCGTCTTCCTTGTCTGCGCCTACAACCTCGAGTGGGGCGGCGGCCGGATCCACAACGACGCAGGGTTCGCACTCGGCTGGGGCGGGTTCCCGGTACTAACCGGCTACTTTGCGCAGACGGGACGGTTCCACGCCGAAGCGCTCCTCGCCGGCGCGTTCGCCGTCTGCCTCAGCCTGGCACAGCGCCGCCTCTCGACCTTCGCGCGAGGGCTCCGCCGGGAGGTCACGGCCGTCACCGGGACCATCAGGCACGCCGACGGGCGACTGGAGCCCCTGACGGCACAGACCCTGCTTGCCCCGGCGGAGGCAGCCCTGCGGGCACTCGCCGCCGCGGTCACCGCGCTCGCGATCGCGCTCGTCGTCTTCCGGCTGGCGTGAGCCATCTGGGACTACGATCACCCCATGGCATTGCGAAAGCGCCGGGTGGAGGATCGCACTCCCGAGGACGACTTGGAGCACGCGCGCGCGAGGATCGCCGAGCTCGTGGAGCGCGAGGCCGAGGAGCGGACGGCAGAGCTGGAGCGCCGCCTGTCGATGGCGCGAGCCGAGTCGCTCTCCCTCCTCGCCGCGGAGGAGCGCCGGATCGCCGAGGAGCGCAGGCTCGCGGTGGCCGAGCGCGAGGAGCTCGCCGGCGTCGAGCTCACTCGGAAGCTCGCGGAGGTTCAGCACGGAGTGGAGCAGCGCCTCGCGAACTGGGCCGTCGACCTTGAGCGGGCCCAGCAGGCGCTCGCCTCGCAGCTTCAGGCCCTCGAGCAGCGCCAGCGCCACCTGATCGACGAGGCCGAGGCACGGGTCACGACGAATGCGGAGCGCCTGGAGGCGGCGAGCGAGGAGCACCACGCAGCCCTCGCGCGGCTCCGGACCGAACTCGAGCGGGCGACGCAGGAAACACTGTCGAGCGCGACAGCCGAGCTCGAGGGGCACGCGGTCGAGCGGCGCCGCGCACTCCACGAGGTCGGTGATCGGCTGAGGCGCCGGGAGCGGGAGCTGAGCGAGCAGGTCGAGCGGGAGCAGGCAGAGTCGATCCGGCGGATCCAGTCAACGTTCGCGGACGTCGAGCGACGGCAGGTCGAGCAGCTGAAGCGCTCCGTCGACCGCGAGGCGGAGCGCTTCTCGGAGGCGGCCGGGCTGCAGTTCGAGGCCGCGATCAAGACTGCGCGGGAGGATGCCGCCCGCCGCCTTGCCCGCGAGCTCGACCGCGCCGTCGCTGTCTTCGCGCGCGAGGCGGACACGGTGCTCGGCGAGCGGCTGGCCCAGGTCGGGGACGCCGGCGGGCAGCAGCTCGAGAAGCGCCTCCGCCAAGTCACTTCCGGCCTCGAGCGTCAGCGCGACGAGTTCGTGGAGACACTCGAGCGGCGCCTGTCCGAGGCCGAGGCGGCCGTGCGCGAACGTGTGCAGGAGCTGTCCGGGATGGGCGAGGTTGAGCGTGGCGTGCTCGAAGCCAGGCTCCGCGAGCTCGCGCGCCGGATCGACGGGGTCGCAGAACGCGCGCGGGCACGGCTCGCGCCGCTCGAGTAAAGGCTTTGTTTGCGGTCCAACTTTCGGAGGCAGGGTTCGTCTAGGAGTTGGCGAAGGGGCGCGAGACGACGATGACGCAGATCACTCAACCGGATCAAAGCGAGCGCGCGAAGGTCGAAAGCTGGCGCCTGCACATCCTCATGGAGGCCGGCTACCCGCTTCCACTGGCCGAGAAGGTGGCGCACAGCGAGGCCGACCTCCATCGCGCGGTCGAGCTCGTCACCCTCGGCTGCACGCCCCAGACGGCCGCCGAGATCCTGGTCTAGGCGCCCCTCCCCGGACAAGCCCCTCGCGGCGTCTGTCTAGCATCTCCGCCGTGAAGGTGGAGGCAGTCGAGTACGGGGATCGCAAGGTCTTTGGCGTTGCCTCGTTCAACCGCGGCATCTCCTCCTGGCTCGGCCGACTGCCGACCGTCTGGGTGGAGGGCGAGGTGACGGAGCTCCGCCGCCAGGCCGCCTGGCAGAGCGTCTTCTTCACCCTCAAGGATCCCGCGGAAGGCGCCTGCCTCGGCGTCACGATGCCGCGCGGCCAGTTCGACGCGCTGCGGCTCGACCTCGCGGACGGGGAGCGCGTACACGTCTACGGTCGGCCGGAGCTCTGGGAGACCCGGGGCGACTTCCGGCTGCGAGCCCTCTCCATCGAGCGCTTCGGCCTCGGTCAGCACCTCGCCGCGCTCGAGCGCCTGAAGCGGCAGCTCGCGGCCGAGGGTCTCTTCGCGGCGGAACGCAAGCGCGCGCTCCCGCTCCTGCCGCGCCGCATCGGGCTCGTGACCGGCAACGACGCCGCCGCGAAGCGGGACGTCCTGACGGCGATCACCACCAGATTCCCCCCAGCCCGCGTGCTCGTCGCCGAGACCTACGTTCAGGGGCGCTTGGCCGCGGCCGGGATCGTTGAGGCCCTGGCGGAGCTCGCGGCAGCGCCGGAGGTAGACGTCGTTGTGCTCGCGCGGGGCGGCGGCAGTTTCGAAGACCTGCTCCCGTTCAGCGAGGAGCGCCTCGTTCGGGCGATCAGCGCCTGCCCGGTGCCGGTCGTCTCGGCCGTCGGGCACGAGCAGGACACGCCGCTCTGCGACCTCGCGGCGGACGTCCGCGCCTCGACGCCGAGCGTCGCGGGCCGTCTCGTCGTCCCCGACCTGGACGAGTTGACGGAGCGGCTCGGCCGTGCGCGTGCCGGCCTCGAGCGCGGCGCGCGGCGAACGCTCGAACGCCGCGGCGAACGGGTGGCACAGGTTCACGAGCGTCTGCGCCGGGCGCCGCTCCTCCTGGTCGAGCGGCGGCGGGCCAGCGTCGACCGCACCGGCGCCAGGCTCCGTGCGCTCTCGCCCCGTGCCACCCTCGCGCGCGGCTACGCGATCGTGCGCGACGCCGCCGGCGTCGTCAGAAAGCCTCCGCCTCACGGCTCACGCGTCGAGGTCGAGGTCGAGGTCGGCTCCTTCGGAGCCCGCGTCGAATGACGGAGCTCTCCTTCGAGGAGGCGCAGCGCGAGCTCGAGCGGATCGTCGAGCGCCTGGAGACGGGGCAGTCGGGGCTGGACGAAGCGCTGACGCTCTGGGAGCGCGGCGAGGAGCTCTACCGCCACTGTCTCGGCAAGCTCGACGCGGCCCAAGGAAGAATCGAGGAGCTCGCGCGGCGCGTCGAGGCGGCGCAGCCGTAGACGACCGCGCGCGAGCGTGGGACCAGTGTCGTAGAATCCGGCCGTGCCCGCCCCCCGAGAGCTGATCAAGCGTGTCTCTCTGTTCTCGGAGCTCGAAGGCCGCCAGTTGGAGAGCCTCTCGAAGTCGTTCAAGGAGTCGAACTTCGAGGCGGGCGAGGCCATTGCCACCGAGGGTGAAGGCGGTGTCGGGTTCTTTGTCATCGGCGAGGGCGAGGCGACCGTCACGGCCCACGGCGACGAGCTGGCCGTTCTTGGCCCGGGCGACTACTTCGGCGAGGTCGCGCTCATCGACCCCGGCGCGCGTACCGCCACGGTGACGGCGAAGTCACCCTTGCGCTGCTACGGCCTGACCGCATGGGAGTTCCGCCCGTTCGTCGAGTCGAACGCGTCAATCGCCTGGAAGATGCTCCAGACGATGGCGAAGCACCTACACGAGGCGCAGCAGCGCGACTCCTAGCTCCGCCCCGAGCCCCTCGAGGTCGGCCGCCGCGCGCTCCGGGTTCCCGCTGAGCTCACGAGTCTCGATACCCGCGAGCGGTCGGACGACCCGGCCGCCGAAGGCGACGCAGCGGACACGAAGCTCCCGGCAGGCCGCCACGACCGCGGCCGGCGCCTTTCCCTCGAGCGTCGTCGAATCGACCGTTCCCTCGCCGGTTACGACGAGCGCTGCGGCGCGTGCGCGGTCGCGGAAGCGAACGCGGTCGAGGACGAGCTCCGCACCGGGAACGAGCCGCGCGCCGAGCGACGCCAAGGCGGCGCCGATGCCTCCCGCCGCCCCCGCCCCCGGCAGGGCCGCCACCGGCGCGAGCCCCCGAATCGCCGCGAGCCTCCGCTCGAGTTCCTCGACGCCCGCAGCGTCTGCGCCCTTCTGAGGCCCGAACGACCGTGCGGCACCGCGCGGTCCGAGCAGCGGGTTACGGACGTCGCAGGCGACCTCGACCGTCAGGCCGCGCAGACCCGGCCCGATCGCTTCGCGGAACCCTTCACCCCCGTCGACGGTCGCAACGCCCCCCAGGCAGACTAGGAGCGAGCGGGGCCGTTCCTCGAGAGCGGCGAGAATCAGCTCCCCGAGCCCACGGCTCGACGCCCGCAGGGGGTCCAGCTCCTCCGGCGCGAGCCGCGGTAGACCGAGCGGCTCCGCCGCCTCGATGACAGCCGTCCCGTCAGGCAGGACCAACCAGCGGGCTCGCACGGGGCGGCCGAGAGGATCGGCCACGGTCGCCGAGCGCCATGCGCCGCCGAGCACCCGGCGCAGCACCTCGGCCGTACCCTCCCCTCCGTCGGCGACGGGCAGCTCCTCGGCGTCGAGCTGCACGGATCGAAAGCCTCGTCCAAGCGCAGCCGCCGCACCCCAGGCGGGAAGGACGCCCTTGAGGCTAGCGGGCGACAGGAGCGCGCGCACGCTCGGGCTCGCCGGGCTCCTCCAGAGCCGGCGCCTGCTCCGACATCTCGGCCTCCTCTGCCGTCGGCATCACCCTCAGCATCGCGAACGACAGGCCCTCGCGTGCGAGGAAGATCAGCCCAACGCCGATCCCGACAGACGCCTCGATCGCTTGGAGACCGAACCCGAAGGCGACCCCGCGGGCATAGGCGACGCCGTACTGGCGCAGCGGCAGGGCGATGACCGCCTGCAGAAGCCCCACGTTCCCCGGCCACAGCGGCACGATCGTTGCGAGGTTCATCAGCACGAGCACGAGCCCGGCCGCAGGCAGCGGCTTGTGGATGTGGAACGCGCGCATCGTCGCCCACACCGCGAAGAGCTGACAGAGCCAGCCGAGGCACTGGAAGAGGAGCGCGATCGCCGCCGGCACCGGTGCGCGGAAAACGCCGAGGCCGTACCGCGCCATCGTCACGAAGCGGCGGACCCCGCCGGCGGCGTTGTCGACGGGCGTGACCCGGTGGCTCCGTGCAGCGAGGAAGCCGATGACGAGCAGCGTGATTCCCACCGCCGCGAGGATCTCGAGGCTGGTGATCGCCCAGTGAGGGATCTTCGCCGTCAGCAGCACCCAAACGACGAGCAGGAGCGAGGGAACGAGGTCGAAGACGCGGTGGGCGAAGACGCTTCCGACGAGGCTTGCCCAGGCGCCAGGGCGGCCGGGCAGCTTGCGCGTCAGCACCGCCACCCGCGCGAGCTCTCCGACGCGCCCCGGCAGGAGCGCGTTCGCAAAGAGGCCGACCGAGAAGGCCGAGAAGACGAGGGGGTAGCGCGGATGAGGCGGCGGGAGAGCCTGCGTGATGACGGTGCGCCAGGCGTACGCGCGCACGACCACCGAGAGCAGATTGAGCCCGATCGCCGCGACCACCCATTCCCAGCGGACGACGCGGAAGGCATCCCACACGAGATCCCAGCGCGGCCCGCGCCACCAGAGGAGGACGACGACGGCCGCGGCGCCGCCAAGGAGGATCGCAACCCGGAACAGCCGCGAGCGGAGAATCCTCACGCCGGCGAGCTCACAGCCGGGCGGGCCGCGCCGGTCACGAGCTGGTAGATCCCCTCGAGCCGGCGGGCGATGGACTCCCACGAATAGCGCTCTTGCGCCACCCGGCGTGCTGCCGCGCCGAGCGCGCGTCGCCGCTGCTCGTCTTCGAGAATCTCGACGAGGCCCTCCTCGAGCGCCGCGACGTCGCCCGGCGGCACGAGCAGTCCCGTCTCGGCGGTCATGACGGCGGCGTAGCCGGCGATCGAGGACGCGACGACCGGCGTCGAGCAGGCGAAGGCACGGGTCAACACCATTCCGAAACTCTCCATGCCCACCGAGGGCGCCGCGAGCACCTTTGCCGCTCCGAGCTCGGCCGTGAGCTCGTCCTGGGTCAGGAAGCCGAGGATGTCGAGCCCGGCCTCCGGGATGTGGTGGCGCGCCAGCAGGAGCCGCACAGCAAGCGGGTCGGCACCGATGACGCGCAGCCGCGCTCCCGTGCGCCGGCGGATGCCGGGCCACGCCCGGAGCAGCACCGGGAGACCCTTCCGCGGGTCGTGGCGGCCGATGAAGACGATGCGGTTCTCGCGGCCGCCCGGGTCGAGAGCCGGTGGGATGAGAACGCCGTTCGGGACGATCTCGTAGTCGGCGGGGAGCCAGCGTGAGGCAGAGTCGCGCGCCTGTTCCGACACGGCGATCCGGTGGTCGATCCGGTTCATCAGAAAGCCCCAGACCCGCCGACCAGGCCCGAGCCAGCCGAGATTGCCGGCGGCGTGGAATGTGGCGACGATCGGGCATTGAGCGAACGCCTGAGCAGCGACGCAGATGGCCGGGGTCATGGGCTCGTGCAGGTGGATCACGTCGAAGCGCTCCTCACGCAGAACGCGCTTGATCCGGAACGGCGCCGTGGGCGAGAGGACGATGTTGGGGAGCGAGCCGTTCGCGGGCACGATCACCGAGCGACCGACGGGGATCACGTGTGGCGGCGGG
>JBBQDZ010000004.1:0-29264 GCA_038320185.1 Gaiellales bacterium | reverse complement strand
GGTGTGGTCGTCCCCGACGGTCGCCGTCCGGGGCTCCCAGTCCCGCACCTCGGGCTCGAGCCCTTCGATCTCCTCGGCGGTCACGTACGGGGGATTCGAGACGACGAGGTCGTAGCTCCCGTCGAGGCCAGCTCGGATGTCTCGGAGCTCGAAGGTGACCTCGAGCCCGGCCGCGCGCGCGTTCTCACGCGCCACCTCCAGCGCTTCCTCGGATACGTCGATTGCTGTCACGCGGGCGCCGGGATGCTCATCGGCGATCGCCAGGGCGATCGCGCCCGAGCCGGTGCCGACGTCGACGACGGCGGGCGAGTCGAGACCGTCCAGCAGCTCGAGGCAGCGCTCGACGACGACCTCCGTCTCCGGCCGCGGCACGAGCACGCGCCGGTCGACCTTCAGCGTCAGGCGGCGGAATCCCCACTCACCGAGCACGTACGCAAGCGGCTCGCGCGCCGCTCGCCGGTCGAAGAGCGCCTGAAGCGCCGCAACATCGGCGTCCGAGAGCGCGCGGCCCGGATCGAGGTAGAGCTCGGTTCGCGTCAGGCCGAGCACCTTCGACGCGAGCAGCTCGGCATCCAGCCGAGGGTTCTCGATGCCCGCCTGCCCGAGCTGCCGCTCGCCGCCCTGTACGGCTTCGGCGACGGTTACGCCTTCAGGCGTCACGACCCTCTCACGTCTCGAGCTGGCGGCGGCGGTCCTCGGCGGTGAGCGCCTCGGTGAAGTCGTCGAGCTCGCCCTCGAGGATCCGGTCGAGCTGGTGGGCTGTCAGCTTGATCCGGTGGTCGGTGAGCCGGTTCTCGGGAAAGTTGTAGGTGCGGATCTTCTCGGCGCGCTCGCCGCCGCCGATCTGGGAGCGGCGGGTCGCGGCGAGCTCGGCCTGCTGCCGAGCGCGCTCCTGCTCGTAGAGGCGGGCGCGAAGGACGCGCATCGCCTTCTGCTTGTTCTGGAGCTGCGACTTCTCGTCCTGCATCGCGACGACGAGACCGGTCGGGAGGTGGGTGATCCGGACGGCCGAGTCGGTCGTGTTCACGCTCTGGCCGCCGGGGCCGGTCGACCGGTACACGTCGATTTTCAGGTCATTGGCGTCAATCTCGACCTCGACCTCTTCGGCTTCGGGCATCACGGCGACGGTTGCGGTCGAGGTGTGCGTGCGGCCCTGCGACTCGGTCTCGGGCACGCGCTGCACCCGGTGTGTGCCGCCCTCGTACTTGTAGACGGAGTAGGCGCCGTCGCCCTTGACGGCGAAGACGATCTCCTTGAACCCGCCGCCGTCGTTCGAGCTCGCGGACAGCTCCTCCCACTTGAACCCGCGCCGCTCGGCGTAGCGGGTCAGCATCCGGAAGAGGTCGCCGGCCCAGAGCGCGGCCTCGTCTCCGCCCACGCCCTGCCGGACCTCGACGATCACATCCTTGCGGTCGGCCGGGTCGGCCTGGACGAGCGCGAGCTTCAGCTCCTCCTCGAGCCGGTCGGCCCGCTCCTCGGCCTCGGCCAGCAGCTCTCGCAGCTCGGGGTCCGCCTGCGCGGCCACGGCATCCTCGTGCGCCTCGCGCCACTGCTTCGCGAGCTTGACGGGGCCCTCCAGCTCCTTCAGGCGCCGTCCGACGTCGGCCGCCTCGCGGTGGTCGTTGTAGACGGCAGGGTCGGACATCCGCGCCTCCGTCTCGCGGTAGGAGCGTTCGAGGTCGTCGACCAGCTGCTCGATCCCTGCCATGAAACGAAGGGTAGTCGTCGGCGCGTGCCAGAGCCTGTGGACAAATCGTCACTCATTCGTCACAACCCAGTGCCAGACACTGGGTGTGAAACGTCACGCGGATGGCCGCGGCCGTTAGGGACGGGTCTGCTAGCCGAGGTGAGCGTCGACAGTGATGTCGACATTGCCCTTGAGCGCCTGAGAGACGGGGCAGGTCTCGGCCGCCTCGCGGGCCGCCTCCTGAAATGTGGCCTCGTCCATGCCCTCGATACGACCGGTGACGTCGAGCTTCATCGCCGTGATACCCGTGCCGGGGACGAACGTCGAGGTCGCCTTCACCTCGAGCCGGTCGGGCGGAGTGCCCGCCTGCGCGAGACCGTGCGAGAGCGCCATCGAGAAGCACGAGGCGTGCGCGGCGGCGATCAACTCCTCCGGGCTCGTGCGGCCGGCCTCGTCATGCTCGGAGCGAGACGCCCAGGTCACGTCGGCCCCGGCGAGCGCGCCGCTGCCGGTGAACTCGATCTTCCCGGTGCCCTGGAGCAGGTTCCCGCTCCACGACACCTGCGCTGTCCGTTCAGCAGCCATCGAGAACGAGTCTAAGCCATCACTTCGACGCGAGAACGCTCACCGGTCCGGCCCGCTTCGCGCTGCAGCACTTCCTCGAGCGCCCGGATCGACACCTCGATCTGGTCGAGTGTCGGCTCGCGGGTCGTCAGCCGCTGCAGCCAGAGGCCGGGCGCCAGCAGCCACATCAGCCAACGCTGGTCGGTGTGCTTGCCTGCGAACCGGATCAGCTCGTACGCGAGGCCGGCGATCACGGGCAGCAGGGCGATGCGTGTGACGATCAGCCAGTACCAATGAGGCCTGCCGAAGATCGCGAAGACGAAGATCGCGATCACCATCACCCAGAGCAGGAACGCCGTTCCACAGCGTGGATGGATGAGGCTGAAGCGCTGGACACGCTCGGGCTCGAGCTCCTCTCCCGCTTCGTAGGCGTTGATCGCCTTGTGCTCGGCAGCGTGGTACTGGAAGACGCGTCTGAGATCGGGGAGCAGCGAGATGACCGTCAGGTATACGACGAAAATCGTCACGCGGATCGCGCCCTCGACGATCACAAACCAGCCTGCATTGCGGATCGGCAGCCGGTCGGTGATGAGCGCGGGCGTCACCTTGAAGAGGGCGATCGCGAAGCCGATGGCGATCGCGAACGCGAAGATCAGCTGACCTCGCGAGAGCTCCGTCTTCACGTCCTCGTCGCCTTCGCCCGAACCCTCCTCCTGCGCGGCGTAGTTGGCCGAGATCGCGAGCGCTCGGAAGCCGATTGCGAGCGACTCGCCAAGGGCGACCACGCCGCGGATCACCGGCAGGCGGAAAATCGGGTGGCGCGCCATCGGCGAGCTGATCGGATTGCAGACCTGCGCGATCGCCCCGTCCGGCTTGCGTACCGCAACGGCCCAGCTCGACGGGCCGCGCATCATCACGCCCTCGAGGACGGCCTGTCCCCCTATCGCGGCCATGCGCTAGCCCCTGCGGGCGCCACCGGCCCGCTCGAGCCGCCGCTGGAAGCGCTCGACGCGACCGCCGGTGTCCATGAGCTTCTGCTTGCCCGTGTAGAACGGGTGGCAGTTGGAGCAAATCTCGACGTGCAGCTCGGCCTTCGTCGAGCGCGTCGTGAACTCGTTCCCGCAGGAGCAAGTCACGTGCGAGAGGACGTACTCGGGATGGATGTCCGGCTTCATCTCGAGATCAGGATATCAGAGGCTATCTTGGGTACTACGTTGCCTCCAGAGACAACTGAGACGACCGTCTCGCCGCGTTCAAGACTCACCTTTCCCGCGATCAGGGCAGCCGTTGCCGTCGCGCCCGCCGGCTCGCACGCGAGCTTCGCAGCGCCGTACAGGAAGCGCATCGCCTCACCGATCTCGTCCTCCGAAACGAGAACGGATTCGATTCCCAGCTCGCGGCAGGTCTCGAGAGCAAGCGCACCGATGAAGGGCGCATTCAGCCCGTCTGCGACCGAGCTCGGGGCCACCGTCACGGGCTTGCCCGCCAGCAGGCCCTCATGCAGTGCCGGCGCGAGCTCCGGCTCGACGGCGACGATGCGGGCATCGAGCGCGGCTGCAATTCCCGCGAGCAGACCGCCGCCGCCCACGGGCACGAGGACGACGTCGACCGCCGGGAGCGCCTCGGCGATCTCGAGCCCCACAGTGCCCTGCCCCGCCGCGACGAGCGGGTCGTCGAACGGATGCACGAGCGTCCGGCCGGTCTGCTCCAGCAACTCGTGCAAACGGTCGAAGACCGTAGCCGGACCCTCCGACTGGAGATCAACCTTCGCGCCGTACCCGCGCGTGGCCGCGATCTTCTGCGGACTCGCCGCCCGCCACATCACGACGAGGCAGTCGAGGCGAAGAAGTGCGGCCCCGTAGGCGAGCGCCTGCGCGTGATTCCCCGCGGACACGCCGATGATCCCACGCGCGCGCTCCTCGGGCGAGAGCGAGGCCAGCTTGTTGAGCACTCCGCGCGTCTTGAAGGAGCCGGTCCGCTGGAAGAGCTCGGCCTTCAGGTGGACGTCCGCCCCGAGCCGACGCGAAAGAGTCGCCGAGCTGAACGTCGGCGTCCGGTGAAGGCGCCCGGCTATCGCCTCCCGCGCGGCCAGGACGTCCGCGCGACGAATCACGAAGCGCGCTGCGCGCAGCCCGCGCACGACGATGACGGTCGCAGCCACAGCTTTGTCCAGAGCACTGCCGGAGCCATACCATGATCCCGTGCCACGCGGGTGGAGGATTGCATCCGCCGCGGCGATCGCCGCCTTCGTCGCACTTGCAGGGGGAGCGACCTTGGTCGTGCTAGGGGGCCGGCCGGGGCGGCCCATCGCCCCGCGGGCAGCCCGGTCACTCGGCCCTGACGGCCGCTGGCGTATCGAGGAGTCCCGGTCGTACGCGCGGACGAGCCTCCTCGACGTGAAAGGCCTGCGCGGCGAGCTCGAGGTCGTCAGACGGCGTATCCAGGAGGCACACATCAGCGGAGGCGGCGCAACCTTCGATCTCTCGCGACCGATCGACCTGAGCGCTCTGCGTCAGGGCCGGGAGCTGCCGGTCGACGTGGCGGGGAAGGCCCACGCTTTCCTGGTCTCGCGCGAGGTGAGCTTTCGCGGCCGACTCCTGTGGCAAGGAAACCGGATGCGGCTGGAGGCGGGGGACGCGTCGAGCGGGCTACACCTCGTGATCAAGCGTCTCGCCGCGAGGGCGCCGAGCGCCGTCAGGTGAGTGTGTACTCAGGCCCGGAGCCGCCTTCCGGCGGTGTCAGTCGGCCGCCCTTGGCGGTGATTGCGCCGCACTGGACGCAGTTCGACGGCGTGATCTCGAGCTCCCCGTTCGCGCCGACCTCGTAGACCTGCGCCGGGCAGAGCCTGGCCCACATCTCCGCGAGTTCTCGCGGCACATCTCGCTGGATCCGGATGTGATTCGGCTGATCGTCACGCGTCCGGTTGCCCGAGGCGAACACCGATGACAGCTTGTCGAAGACAAGCTTCCCGTCCGGCGCCGGGTAGCTTCTCGCGCGATCGGTTCGAAAGAGCTCCTGATCTGCGTCGCGCTCGGTTCGCAGCGGCCCTGCCGGAAAGCGACCCTTGCTGGCCGTCATCACACCGGCGAGAGCGCCGCCGAGCCAGAAGCCGCGCCCGAACGCCTGCCGCATGTTGCGAACCTCCCGCAGGTCGCCCCAGACGAAGCTCTGCTCCAGCGCCACCTGGTAGGGCGCGAGTGCTTCGCGGCGACCGGGAGCCTCTCCCCGGCCCAAGGCGGCGAAGGCGGCCTCGGCCGCGAGTATCCCCGATTCGACGGCGTAGTGGATGCCCTTTAGAGCGGGAACGTTGACGAGCCCCGCGCCGTCGCCGCAGAGCAGGAGCCCGGGAGCGTGGAGACGCTTCGGCAAGGATAGGAAGCCGCCTTCGGGGATCGTCTTCGCGCCCCACCCGACACGCTCGCCGCGCTCGAGGATCCCCCGCACGAGCGGGTGGGTCTTCAGCTCCTGAAGTAGATCGTGAACCGACAGCTCGACGTCCCGATAGTCGAGACCGACCACCATTCCCACGGTGACGAGGTCAGTGCCCATCGGGTAGATGAACGAGCCGCCGAACTCGCGGTAGCGTGGGCCTGTCCGGAGCGGCCAGCCCATGGTGTGGATGACGCGGTCGAGCGGACGCGCAACTTTCCAGACCTCCTTGACCCCGAGCGCCCACACCTGCGGGTTCTTGCCCTGAAGGCCGAAGCGCTCGAGCGCCGCGCCCGTCAAGTGCCCCTGCGTCCCCTCGGCGAGGACGGTCACCCGCGCCAGGACGTCGGAGCCCGGCTCGAAGTTCGCGAGCTCCTGTCCGTCGCGGCCGCGCCCCCTGTCGCCGGTTCGAAGTCCGCGGACGCGTCCGTCGCCGACGAGGAGGCGCGTCGCCGAGGTCTCCGGGAGGATCGTCGCGCCGCCCGCCTCGGCTTCCGAGGTCAGCCACCGCGCAAGCTGCGCGAGGGAGGCGACGTAGTTCCCCTCGTTGCGCATGGTCGGCGGTGCCGGGATTCGGGCGGCGCGCTTCGGCGTCAGGAAGTACACAGACTCGTGGTCGACGCGCCCGTAGAAGGGCATCTCCTCGATGTTCCTGCTACCCCTGAAGAGCCGCCGCAGCGAGCGCGGGTTCACAACGGCGCCGGACAGAAGGTGCGAGCCGGCCTGCTTCCCCTTCTCGATCACGGCCACCGGCACCTCGCCCAGCCGCTCGGCGAGCGCGGGGGCGGCTTCTAGGAGCTGGCCGAGCCGGATGGCGCAGGCGAGGCCCGCCGGCCCCGCCCCGACGATCGCGACGCCGACCTCGATCGGATCAGCGTCGGCGGGCGCTCCGATCGCCTCGGAGATCCTGAACGGCGGCGGGAAGTCGGCCGGCTTGACCGACACTAACGATCCTTGCGCGCCTGGACGAGTTCGGTCAGCTTCGGGAGGATCTGGTGCAGGTCGCCGACGACGCCCAGATCGCAGAACTCGAAGATCGGAGCGTTCGGGTCCTTGTTGATCGCGACGATCACGTTCGACCCCTGCATTCCGACCTTGTGCTGAATCGCGCCGGAGATGCCGCAGGCGATGTACAGCTTCGGCGCGACCGACTTACCGGTCTGACCAACCTGTGAGGCGTACGGATACCAGCCCGCGTCGACCACCGCGCGCGTCGCGGCCACCGCTCCGCCGAGCGCTCGCGCGAGCGCCTCGACGAGCGCGAAGTTCTCGGGGCCGCCGAGCCCGCGCCCACCCGCGACGATCACGTCCGCGTCCTCGATCGACGGGCCCTCCGCCACCTCGTGGGCCTGCTCGACCATCCTCGCGGCAGTTGAAAAGTCCTCGAGGTCGACCGAGAAATCCACGACCTCGGCCTCACCGTCCGTGGCCGACTGCTCGAAGGATCCCGCGCGAAAGAGGGCAATGCGCGGCTCGGAGCGCCAACCCACGTCGACGAGCACGGAGTCGGCGAGGGCTGGACGCTTCCCGACCAGACGCCCGTCGACGTCGACGAGATCGACGAGATCCCAGTTCAGGCCTGTTTCGAGGCGGGCCGCCAGCCCGGCGGCGACGTCGGCGGCGAGCACCGACTGGGCGAAGAGGACCGTGTCGAAGCCGTGCTCCCGAATAAGGGCGGCAAGTGCGTCCACCCGAGGCTGGGGAAGGGGCGCGGCCAGCATCTCCTCGTCCGCCACGTAAACCTTCGCGGCGCCGAATCTGCCCGCCTCGCCGGCGATCGCGCGGACGCCGGAACCGATGACCGCAGCCGCAACGTCGCTCCCGAGCGCGGCCGCCTTCCCGAGCACTCCGAGCGAGCCCTTCTGGAGCTGGCCCTCGTGGTGCTCGAGAAAGACGAGCGCGCCCATCAGAGGAGCTTCTTCTCGGCCAGGAAGTCGACGATCTGCGCGGCGGCGTTTCCGTCGTCCTCGATCTTCCGCGACTCACCCCGCGGTGGAGGCGCGCCGAGCGCATAGACCTCGGTTCGGGATCCTGCGTCACCGATGCGCTCGGGCTCGAGGCCCAGATCCGCCGCCGAAACGACCTCCTGCGGCTTCGACTTGGCGCCCATGATCCCCTTCAGCGACGGGTAGCGCGGCTCGTTGATTGCATCCGAGACCGCGACCAGCGCCGGCAGCGGCGCGTCGATGACGTCGTAGCCGTACTCCGTCTGCCGCTTCCCCCGGGCGCACCCATCGGCAACCGTGAGCTCGGCGACCTGCGACACGTACGGCCGGCGTAGACGGTCGGCAACCGCGGCCCAGAGCACGGCGCCATCGGAGTCACTCGACTGCTGCCCGAAGAGGACGAGGTCGGGGTTCTCGCGCTCGAGCGCCTTCGCAAGGGCATAGCTCGTAGCGACCAGGTCGGAGCCGGCTGCAGCGTCGTCGGACAGAAGGAGCACCCGGTCGGCGCCCATCGCGAGCGCACGCCGAAGCGAGTCCTTCGCGCGCTCGGGACCCATCGACACCAGCACGACCTCCCCCTCCCCCGCCGCCTCCTTCAGCCGGAGCGCAGCCTCGACCGCGTTCGCGTCGAACGCATTCAGCGCGCTCTCGACGGAGCGATCGAGCCGGTTCGTGCGTGGATCGAGCCGCTTGGGCGCGGCGGCGTCCGGAACGTGCTTCACGCAGACGGCGATCTTCATGCGGCGGCAACTCTAACGGGGGCGTGAAGGCAGGCCTGCGCGCGGGAAGCTGCCACGGCGGGTGCTAGGGTGCGAGACTTCGAGCGCGAACCGGAGCCTCGGCACCCCTCATGCACAGCCACCGGACGACGATCCGAGCGATCCTCCTCACCCTTCTGGCCGGACTCCTAGCGGCGACCGCCGCGGCGGCTCCGACGCCCTCACCTGCGCGCAGGCCAGCCAGCGTCCCGATGATCTTCCCGGTCGTGGGGCCCGTCCAGTACCGGGACGACTTTGGCGAGCCGCGGGGGCAGGGCCGCCACGAAGGCAACGACATCCTCACCGCCAAGCGCTCGCCGGCCGTCGCGGCCGAGGACGGCAGGATCAAGTTCTGGACGACCTCCGCTCGCGCCGGGTGCATGCTCTATCTCTACGGCGCGAGCGGCACCACCTACCTCTATATCCACCTCAACAACGACCTCACGAAAGGCAACGACAACCGCGGTCGCTGCATCGCCGGGACGTCGTACTGGCCGGGCTTGAAGGACAGCGCGATCGTGAAGGCCGGCCAGCCGATCGCCCTGGTTGGCGACTCTGGAGACGCCGACGGCACGCCGCACCTGCATTTCGAGGTGCACCCTCACGACGGGGCGGCAACCGACCCGTACTCGTATCTCCAGACCGCGCAGCACCTCGTGTTCGTCGCCGACCCGAGGAGCACGGTCACGCTTTCGATGACCGGTGCCTTCCTCTCGAGCGCCGCGGGTCAGCTGAAGCTCCAGGTGGAGACGCTGCTCGTCCTGCCCGCGAAGACCTCGCTCACGAAGCTCGGACGCTCGTTCGTCGTCACGGTGCCGCCGAACGCCCTCGTCCAGCGGCTCCTCCCCAGCGGGATCGCGGGCGGCTCTGTCACTCTGAGCCAAGCGAGAAGGGGCCAGGCGGTTTCGGTACTAACACAGCCCGTAGCGGCATCCCTCGATGTCGAGCTAGGCCGGGACGGCGTGCTCTCCGCGGCGCAGGTCCTCCTGCGCTAAGGCTTTCTCGGGCCCGGCGCATCGTCGGCCGTCCTGGCCGGGCAGGGCCAGGGTCTGTCCCCGGCCCTGCCTATTCGAGCCGCCGCCAAAAGCCTCCCCGCCAGCGCCCACCGGGACCCGTCCAGGGTCTGTCTCTAGCCCTGGCTGCCCAGCGGGACCCGTCCAGGGTCTGTCCCTAGCCCTGGCTGCCCAGGACGTAGGCCTAGAGGACAAGGCGTTTCGAGCGGCGAGTAGCAGCTTGCTCTTCTTGTCCAGATGGGACACGACCAGGGTCTGTCCCCGGCCATGTCTACGCAAGCCGGTGCTCGGCGCCGGCCAGCGGCGGTCGCTTTTAGCGCCCGGAGAAGCGGGGCGAGCGCTTCTCTGCGAACGCCCGCATGCCCTCCTTCTGATCCTCGGTGCCGAAGAGCTCGGCGAAGAGGGCCACCTCATGCTCCAGACCGGCGGCCTCGTCGCCCGCCGCGCGGTTGAGTGCCTCCTTCGCGAAGGCGAGCGCGACGGCCCCCTTGGACGCGATCGCCTCTGCTACCTCCAGCACGCGCTCGAGGAGCTCGTCGCTGTCGTGGACGCCGCTGACGAGGCCGCGGCGGAGCGCTTCCTCCGCGTCCACCTGCCGACCGGTCAGGATCAGCTCCTTGGCGAATCCGAGCCCGCACACGCGGGCGAGCCGCTGAGTGCCGCCCCACCCAGGCATGACGCCGATGTCGACCTCGGGCTGGCCCAGGCGCGCCGCACGCGCGGCGTAGCGGAGATCGCAGGCGAGCGCGAGCTCGCAGCCGCCTCCGAGCGCGAACCCGTTGATGGCCGCGATCGTCGGCTTCGGCATCGTCTCGAGCAACCGGCCGCACTCGTGGCCGAGGGCTGCCCATGCCCGTGCCTCGAGCACGGACATGGCGGACATCGCCTTGATGTCTGCTCCGGCGGCGAACGCACGCTCACCCGCTCCGGTTAGGACGATCACACGAACCGCCTCGTCCTCCGCCAGCTCTCGCAGGCGGTCGCGAAGCAGCCCGAGCAGCTCGTGGTTCAGCGCATTGAGAGATTCCGGGCGATTAAGGGTGACGAGGGCGATACCGCCTCGGCGGTCGACCTCGACGCTGCTCAGGCGGGCACCTTCTCGCGGAGGAAGTCGACGATCGTCTTCGTCGGCGCGCCCGGGGTAAAGATCTCCGACACCCCGAGGCCGCGCAGCTCCTTGGCGTCCTCGGCGGGGATCGTCCCACCGACGACGACGAGTACATCGTCGAGCCCGTTCTCCCGGAGGCCGTCGAGGATCTTCGGCACAAGCGTCATGTGGGCCCCCGAAAGGATGGAGATGCCGACGGCGTCCGCGTCCTCTTGGAGCGCCGTCTCCACGATCTGCTCGGGGGTCTGGTGGAGCCCCGTGTAGATCACCTCCATCCCCGCGTCGCGCAGCGCGCGCGCGATGATCTTGGCTCCCCGGTCGTGACCGTCGAGCCCAGGCTTCGCGATCACTACCCGAATCCGACGCGCCACCGGTCGGCAAGTATATGAACCGTGAAGCTGCGCGTCGTCGGCTCTTCCCCCGCGTGGCCGAACCCGGACAGCGCGCAGTCCGGATACCTCGTCGAGGGACGCGGACGGCTGCTGCTCGACTGCGGCCCGGGCGTACTCGCGAAGCTCCGGGGGGTGGACGGGGGGTGGCCACACCTGGACGCGATCGCGATCAGTCACTGGCACCTCGACCACTGGGGCGACCTCGTCCCGTGGTGCTGGGGGGCGATGGCCGGTCCCGGACGCGATGTCCCGCGTCCCGAGCTCTGGCTTCCACCCGGAGGGCCGGCGCGCCTAGCCGACTTCGGCACGCGTCTCGGGTGGGACGGGATGTTCGCGGCGGTCTTCGAGCTGCGCGAGTATCGCGACGGAGAGGAGTTCGAGGCAGCGGGGTTCGCCGTCGTTCCGCTCGAGCTTCCCCACTACACGCTCCATACCTTCGGCTTCCGGGTCCGGGACGGGAAGCGTGTACTCGCCTATTCGGGCGACTGCGCTCCGAGTCCGCGGCTCGCCGAGCTGGCGGCTAGAGCCGACCTCTTCGTGTGCGAGGCGACCCTGGAGCGACCCGAGCTCGACGGTTCGGTTCGGGGACACCTTGCCGCGGAGGAGGCATGCGAGGCGTTTCGGGCCTCCGGCGCCCGCCGCCTGCTGATCACACACCGGCCGCTCGAGCTGGCGCTCGACGACGGCCTCGAGCGAGCCTACGACGGGTTGTCGATCGCCCTCTGAGAGGCCGCCATCTCGGCCGCGTAGCGCCGGGTCGCCCGCGACGACCGGTACCAGCCCCGGCCGCCCAGGAATAGCGGAACGGAGAGGAGCAGCGTCCCCATCAAGAGGACGGGAAGAAGCAGCCAGGCGGCTCCGAGCCGCGGCTTCAGATCCTCAGTTGGCCCGGAAGGACCCTTGCCAAGCGCCGCCTTCGACACTCCCATGCCGGATGAGGCCCAGTAGTCGACGACCCATCGCGACCGCGCCGGGTCGCCCACCTTCTGCAGCTCGATCGAGGCAGCCATGCCATCGACGTTCGAGGTCGGCTTGGGCACGAGCGCCACCTTGAGCCCCAGCCGATCCTTGAAAGAGTAGTCGACCCGGTACTTCACGATCGCGAGGGCTTCGGCGGGGTAAGGGACGACGGGAATCGCGCCCTTGCTCCAGCTCGCCCGCGTGAAGCCCTGACGCATCGCGGCGGCCGTGAGGCCCCAGGAGTCGCCCGTGTGCCGGCGGATCACCGCCGTGTAGATGAACTGCTCGGCGACCTTCCGCGCCTCCTCGCGGTCTCGAGAGGCGAGACGGACCGTGTTTGGGGTGGGCTCGACGAGCTGAGGCGGCTCGTTCGTGATCTTCGACTGGAGTGGGTGAGCCGTGTTCGCGTAGAAGATCGCGAGGAGCGCGACGCCGCCGCCGAGAACAGCGACGACGGCCGCCGCGGCAAGACGGCGGCGGCGGCGGGGAGACGCGAGGAACGAACTCGCCGGGTCCGCCTCCCCCGTCAACTCCTGCTAGCCGACCGGGTTCGAGGGGATCTTCGGACCGGCGCGCGGCACCCAGGAATCGACGACCCACCGCGGACTGGCGGAGCCCAGACGCTTCAGGCCGAGATAGAAATACTGGGGCTTGATCTTTGCCTTCTTCGGCGCGAGGAGCGCCACCTCGAGCAGCGCCTGGTTCTTGAACGAGTAGTCGACCTTCATCGGAGCGACCGCAAGCTTGAACGGGAAGGGCACGACCGGGATGTTGCCGGTGAGGAACTCTTTCTTCGTCAGCGTCTGGCGGATGCCCGGTCCCGAGATCTTCCAGGCCTCCGCGAGGTTCTTCCGGACGACCGCGGTGAGGATGAACTTGCCGGCGATTTCTCGCGCCGCCTGCGGGAGCCTCACGGTCTTCGGCGGCTTCGTCGCTACGCGCACAGGGCTCTTCGTCGGCGTTGCGTCCGCTTTCGGATTCTGGTTAGGGACGAGCTTGACAAGCGCGATGATGACGCCTGCGAGGAGAACGGCACCGGCGACCCACGGAAGTGTGCGCTGCAGCCGACGGGGCATCGTTCTTCCTGCCTCCTCGTAGCCGGGATCGCCCACCTTCGCCAATAGTAGACGACGCCTTCGCGCGTTTTGTTAGGCGCGTCCGCTAGAAGACCGGCGTCTCCCGCCACACGCCCCAGACCGTACGCAGCGCGTCGCACATCTCGCCCATCGTCACGTAGGCCTTCGCGGCCTCGACGATCAGCGGCATGAGATTGCAGTCGTCGCGTGCGGCAGCTTCCTGAAGCCCCGCGAGAGCCCTCTCGACGGCCTCCGAGTCGCGCCGCGCCCGCAGTGATCTCACCCGCTCGATCTGCTTACCCTCGAGCGCCGGGTCGATCCGCAGGAGGTCGAGCGGCGTCTCGTCCTGCATCTGATATCGGTTCACGCCGACGACGATTCGCTGGCCGGCCTCGACCTCCGCCTGGTAGCGGAAGGAGGCGTCGGCGATCTCCCGCTGGAAGAAGTTCTCCTTGATCGCCGCGACGACGCCGCCTAGCTCGCGGATGCGGTCGAAGTAGTCGTAGGCCTCCGCCTCTAGCCGGTCCGTCAGTTGCTCCAGGTAGTACGAGCCGCCGAGCGGGTCGATCGTGTTGACGACGCCCGTCTCGTGCGCGATCACCTGCTGGGTTCGGAGGGCGATCCGCACCGCGTCCTCGGTCGGCAGCGCGAGCGCCTCGTCGTACGAGTTCGTGTGCAGCGACTGCGTTCCACCAAGCACCGCGGACAGCGCCTCGAGCGCGGTGCGCACAATGTTGACCTCCGGCTGCTGGGCGGTCAGCGAGACGCCGGCGGTCTGCGTGTGGAAGCGCATCAGCCATGAACGCGGATTACGTGCCCCGTACCGGTGACGCAGCTCACGCGCCCAGATCCGCCGCGCCGCCCGGTACTTCGCGATCTCCTCGAAGAAGTCGAGATGGGCGTTGAAGAAGAAGGACAGGCGTGGCGCGAAGTCGTCGACCTCGAGGCCGCGTTCGATGCAGGCGTCGACGTAGGCGAAGCCGTCGGCGAGTGTAAAGGCGAGCTCCTGGGCGGCGTTCGACCCGGCCTCGCGGATGTGGTAGCCGGAGATCGAGATCGGATGCATCCGCGGCAGCTCGCGCGCGCAGAACTCGACCATGTCGACCACGAGCCGCAGCGAGGGCTCGGGCGGGAAGATCCACTCCTTCTGGGCGATGTACTCCTTGAGGATGTCCGTCTGGACCGTTCCACGCAGCTGCTCCCGCGCCACGCCCTGGAGATCGCCGACGCAGACGTAGAACGCCAGCAGCATCGCCGCCGGCGAGTTGATGGTCATCGAGGTCGAGACCTGGCCGAGTGGGATCCCGCCGAAGAGAGTCTCCATGTCGTCGAGCGAGTCGATCGCGACCCCCTCGCGACCGACCTCCCCGAGCGACCGTGGATGGTCCGAGTCGTAGCCCATCAGCGTCGGCATGTCGAAGGCGGTCGAGAGACCGGTCTGGCCATGCTCGAGCAGGTACCGGAAGCGCTCGTTCGTCTCCTCGGCCGTGCCAAAGCCGGCGAACTGACGCATCGTCCACAGCTTGCCGCGATACATCGAGGGGTAGACGCCGCGCGTGAACGGGAAGACGCCGGGAAGCCCCAGATCCTCGTTGTAGTCGATCGCGACCGTGTCAGGCGTGTAGAGCGGCTCGTTCTCTACCCCGGAGATGGTCGAGAAGAGCTCTCCCTGCCGCTCGGGGACGGCGTCGTAGAGCTCCCGCCGCCACTCGTCGGTCGCGTTCGCCGCGCGCGGCTCTTCGGTCGTCGCCATCGGCCCGGAAGTGTAGGGCGGACTACCTCCGCTCGGCAGCGGACGCTGCGAGGTCGAGCACGAGTCGATGGCCGTTCGTGCCGCGGATCCGCAGCGCGCGCGAGAGATGCTCGCGCAGTTCCGCCACGACGGGCGCGCACTCCGACATCCTCAGCTCGATCAGGGCCCGTTCGCCGTCGAGCGCCTGGACGTGGACGTCCTGCACCTTCGGGATCCGCGTCAGCTCGTGCTCGAAGGCCGAAAGGGCGTCGTAGTCCTCGAAGGGTCCGGCATCGAGCTCCACCCATTCGGTGTAGACGGCATCGGGGTCAGGACGATCCCTTCTGAGATGCCCGTCGCCCTCGCGGGACTCCTCCGGGTCCTCGTCCGCCGCCTCGACATCGGCGGAAGGCGGAGCCGCGATCGGCAGGACAAGCGCGTCTCCCTCGGCGCGCTCGAGCGTTTCGCCGATGGAGTCCGCCACCCCTCGCAGTGAGTCGAGAAGGTCGCCCTTCAGCCGGTCGAGCGCCTGGAGCTCGCGCAGACGGCGCTCGAGGTCGGTGCGCACCTGCGCCTCTCGCTCGCGAGCCTGCTGCTCGGCCTCCGCGGCGAGCGCCGCCGCCCGGGTCTTCGCCGAGTGTTCGATCTCGTCGGCTCGTCCCCGCGCGAGCGTGATCGCGTGGGCGAGCTCGAAGCCCCTCGCGTGAAAGGAATCGACCTCTCCGCGGGCGGTGCGTAGCCGCTCCTCGAGGTCCCGTGCCCGTTCGCGCAGCGTCGTGAGCTCGAGCTCGAGCGCTCTGATGGTCAGGCGGAACTCGGCGAGCAGGAGCTCGACGTCGTCACGACGATAGCCTCCTGCGAACCGCCGAAACCGCAGCCGCGGTGCCGAAAATCCCTCTTCTAGCGACAAGATCGCACCCTCCGGGGTGTCCGACGTGCTCACACTCTAGGTTAGATTTCCCTTTCTACCAGGCGAAAGTGGGCTTTCCTTCCACCCCCGAGAACGTCGCCACCGGACACCCGGCGCAGCCGGGGCCCACTTCCGCCGGTGACAAGCGCCGGGAGACAGCAGCCGGCGCGCTCGCCGCGTTCTTGCTCACCGGGGCGACGCTCGTCGCCGCTGTGGTCGGATTCGTCGCCGCGGGGGGGCCAGGGCGGATCGTCGAGTTGCTCGTCCTCGGCGCCGGTGCGCTGGCGGCATACGCGTGCGGGTGGCGGTTCGGCCGCTTCCTCGTCGTAGTCGTCGTCACGATCCTCCTGCTCCTGGAGAGCCACTACGGCCGAATCGACGGCGGTCACGAGTGGAGCGTGCTGCTGCTCGTACTCGGGGGTGGGGTAACCACGGCTGCGAGCTCCGCGCTTCGCGATCGGTTCGACGCCTGGAACCGCGGCCGTCCGTCGCGACCAGAGGCATCACCTGTCCCCCGGACCGTCGCGGAACTCGAGTCCGGTTCGCTCGAATTCGCGCTCCTGCGATCGCTGCGGGAGCACGAGGAACTCTGCCTCCTCCTCGCACCGGACGACGTCGAGGAGATCGTGCGCAAGCATGGCAACGCCGGACGCATCGTCCTCGACCGCGTCAGCGAGACGCTGCGGACGCACCTGCGCGCGACGGACGTCCTCTTCCGGCAAGGGCTGTACGAGTTCTGGGTGATCCTGCCCGAGGCGACCGTTGACGCCGCGCGGATGACGGCGGAGCGGATCCGCCTCGCCGTGCTCGGCGAGCATGTGCCGACCGGCGGAGGCGAGGCGATCCGCCTTTCCCTCTCCGTCGGCATTGCCGCGAGCCCCATCGACGGACGCGCCAACGGGCCGCTGGTCGAGGCGGCGAAGCTGGCGCTGGCGGCCGCGATCGCGAACGGCGGAAACCGCACCTTGCTTCACTCCATCCCGCCCGGCGTCCCGCCCGGCTGGGGGCTCGAGCAGACTCCACTTGCAGCGCAGGATGCCGTCTTGCCCTAATCCGGCACGATGTGACGGTAGACACGGGAGCGAGCGTTCGGGGGGCAGGATCTCCCTGGCGATGCGTGCTCCCGCTCGTACCGCCGCTTGCGCTCGGCGTGATCGTGCTCGTGGGCACGGCCGTCCTGATCGGAGTCGGCGACGGCGTCAAGACGCAGACAGCGGAGCCGCAGCCGCCGCAACAGCCACCGCCTACCTCCTCGTGACCTCACACCGCCGCCTTCGCCTGTGGACGTGGCGGCTGCGGACGAACTTCGCTCCGAGCATCAGGCGCGCAGGGCGCTCGTCCTCCGCGGCCGCGACTCGATCCTGATCCACCCGCCAGGGGTCTTCGACGCGGACGCACGCGACCGGACACCGAGAGGTCTGCGCTGGCGCGTGGGGCGGGAGGGGAAGGACTGGCGCCTCTCGCTACGCCTCGAGGACTCGCACCTGCCGCTGCCCTACGTGATCTCAGGCTGAGAGCCTGAACGCGAGGCCCCGGGCCTCCAGAGCGGTTCGGGTCGCCCGCCAGCCGCATTCGCCGCGCGAGCGAGGATGAAGAGGAGATCCGAGAGCCGGTTCAGGTAGACGAGCACGGGCGGGTTCAGCCCATGCTCGCGGTCTGCGGCAAGCGCGTCCCGTTCCGCGCGGCGGCAAACGGTGCGCGCGACGTGGAATTGTGCGGCGGCCGGCGAGCCCCCGGGGAGGACGAAGCTTCGCAGCTCGGGGAGCGGCGCGTTGAACCGGTCGCAGAGCCGCTCGAGCTCGTCGACCTGCTCCTGGTTGACGCGGAGGCGTTGCTCCGAGGCATCGGCGAGGAAGGGGACGCACAGATCGGAGCCGACGTCGAAGAGCTCGTTCTGGATCCGCTCGAGTGGCAAGACGAACTCGTCGGGCAAGTCGCCTGCGAGCAGCAACCCGAGCTGTGAGTTCAGCTCGTCGACCGCCCCGAAAGCACCGACGCGGCAGTCGAGTTTCGGCACGCGGGAGCCGTCGCCGAGGCTCGTCTCGCCGCGGTCCCCACCGCGGGTGTAGATGCGTGTCAGGCGGACCGGCTCGTCCCGCTCTCGGCTCACCCGCTCATCCCTGGGCGATCATGTGCTGGCGGAAGCCGAGAAGCGACCGGGCGATCACGAGCCGCTGGATCTCGTTCGTCCCCTCGTAGATCTCCGTGATCTTGGCGTCGCGGTAGTAGCGCTCGACCGGGAACTCCTTTGTGTATCCGTAGCCGCCGAGGATCTGGATCGCCTCGGCCGTCTGCCGGCGCGCCGTCTCGGAGGCGAAGAGCTTTGCCTTCGCCCCCTCCTCGCTGTGCGGCCGCCCCTCCGCCTTCAGCCAGGCGGCACGGTAGACGAGAAGCCTGGCGGCATCGATCTGCGTGGACATGTCCGCGAGCTTCCACTGAATCGCCTGGAAGTCGGCGATGCGCTTGCCGAACTGCCTGCGCTCGAGCGCATAGGCTCGCGCCACGTCGTAAGCGGCCTGCGCGATCCCGAGAGCCTGTGCGGCGATGCCGATCCGCCCGCCGTCGAGGGTGGTCATCGCGACCGCGAAGCCCTTCCCCTCCTCGTGGAGGAGCCGATCGCGGTCGACGGGATAGTCCTCGATCGCAAGGTCTACGGTCGACGACGAGTTGAGGCCGAGCTTCTCCTCCTCGCGCGTGACTCGCACGAACCTCCGATCGCCGTCGATGACGAAGGCCGATACGCCGCGCGCACCCGGGACGGTGGGATCCGTGCGAGCAAAGAGCACGATCGTCCCCGCGTGCTTGCCGTTCGTGATCCACTGCTTGGTTCCGGAGATCGTCCAGCCGTCTCGGCCTTCGTCGCGTCGCGCGAGCGTCCTCAGCGCACCGGCGTCCGACCCCGCCTCAGGCTCGGTGAGCGCAAACGCCCCCAGGTGCTCGCCGCGGGCAAGCGGCGGCACAAAACGACTCCGCTGCTCGTCGGTTCCGAAGGTGAGGATCGGCAGCGTGACCGCGCTCGTATGGACGGCCACCGTCACACCGACGCCCGCGTCCGCGCGCGAGAGCTCCTCGATGACAAGGATGTAGGAGAGGAAGTCTGCGCCCGCCCCGCCGTACTCCTCCGGGATGCACACCCCGAGCAAGCCCAGCTCTCCGAGCCGCGTGAAGAGGCCTCTTGGGAAGTGGTGGTTTCGATCCCACGCCGCAGCGTTCGGCTCGATCTCCGACCGCGCCACCTCGCGCGCCAGTGACTGGATCTCGCGCTGCTCGTCGCTGAGCGAGAGGTCCACCGGCCTCGAGTATAGAGTCGCGACGTTTGCGCCTCTTCGCGATTTTGGGCCTCGTCCTCGCCGGCATTTCGATGGTCGGGTGTGGAAGCGGATCGCCGTCGCCGGAGAGCGTCGTCCGTGCCTGGAGCCAGTCGCTCGACAGCGAGGACAACGAGGCGGCGGCCAACCTCTTCGCGCCCGATGCACGGGTGATTCAGGGTGGCCAGCTGATCGTCCTCCACAGCCACGCGGATGCGGTCGCCTGGAATGCGGCCCTCCCCTGCTCGGGTCAGATCGTCTCCATCTCGACCCGGGGAGACACGGCGACCGCGACCTTCCTTCTCGGCGACCGGAAGAACTCGCGCTGCGACGGAAACCCGGGCTCGAAGGCGAGCGCCCTCTTCCGCGTCCGGAAGGGAAAGATCATCCTCTGGCACCAGACGGACGGGGGCGGCGTCCCAAGCGGGAGCGGCGGCGAGGCTTAGAGCCCCCATCACAATGAGCGCGGGGCCGCTGCGACCGCGTGAGTCATTCTGAGAGTGACTCTTAGGAGTATTCGTAGAAGCCGCGGCCGGTCTTGCGGCCGAGGCGACCCGCCTGGACGTACTGGCGCAAGAGCGGGCACGGCGCGTACTTGGGGTCGCCGAGCCCGTGGTGGAGCACCTCCATGATTGCGACGCACGTGTCGAGGCCGATCAGGTCGGCGAGCGCGAGCGGGCCCATCGGGTGGGCGAAGCCGAGCTTCGCGATCGTGTCGATTGCTTCGGGTTCCGCGACGCCCTCGAGGAGCGCGTAGGCGGCCTCGTTCAGGAAGGGCATCAGGATCCGGTTGGAGACGAAGCCGGGCAGGTCTCGAGCCTCGGCCGGCGTCTTGCCGAGATCGCGCGCCAGGCCGACAATCGCGGAGGCGGTCTCGTCAGATGTCTCGAGACCGCGGATCACCTCCACGAGGGCGAGCACCGGGACCGGGTTGAAGAAGTGCATGCCGATCACCCGGGCGGCGCGTTTCGTCGCGGCTGCTAGCAAGGTGATCGCGATGGACGACGTGTTCGAGGCAAGAACCGCCTGCTCCGGCAGGAGCGCGTCGGCGCGGCGGAAGAGGTCGGCCTTGACCTCGGCGTCCTCCACGATCGCCTCGATCAGCAGGTCGGCTTCCACGAGCTCCGTGACCGGCTCGACGCGCGCGAGCACCTGTTCGGGATCGACGCCACCCCTGGCAGCGAGGCGATCGAGGCTCCCGCGCATCGCCTCGAGCGCGCGATCCGTCGCTCCCGGGACCGCGTCATAGAGGAAGACGCGACGGCCGGAGGCGGCGACAACCTGGGCGATGCCGCCGCCCATCTGGCCGGCCCCCGCGACGAGTACCCGCTCGAACTGCACCGCGAGAGGCTAACGACGCACCCGTGACGTACGCCGAGCTCGCCGGAGGCGGGCTGTGGTAGGAGCACGCGGGCTCGGGCAACCCCGGCGCCCTCTCCACGCCGGACTCATCGGACTCTCCGACTCAGAGCCGCGGCCGCACCGGCAGGATCTACACCTCGAGCAAAAGCGCGTCACCCTGGCCGCCGCCGGAGCAGATCGCGGCCAAACCGAGCCCGCCGCCGTTGCGCCGCAACTCGTAGATCATCGTGCCGAGAATCCTGGCTCCAGAGGCGCCGATCGGGTGACCCAGAGCCACCGCCCCGCCGTTCACGTTCACGCGGTCCGCGTCGACGCCGAGCAGCTTCGTCGAATTGACGGCGACAGAGGAGAAGGCCTCGTTCACCTCCACCCGCTGTACCTCCTCGATCGAGCGCCCGGCCTTGTCGAGCGCCGCCTGGCCGGCACCGGCCGGCGTCCGGGCGAGGTAGGCGAACTCGTCGGCGACATACCCCTGGCCGACGATCGTCGCGAGGATCTCGAGGTGGCGTTCGCGAGCGAACTCCTCGCTGCAGACGACGAGGGCGCCCGCTCCGTCGTTCACGCCCGGTGCGTTGCCCGCGGTAGTCGTCCCCTCCGGATCGAAGACCGGCTTCAGGCGCGCGAGCTTCTCGATCGAGGTGTCGCGGCGCGGTCCCTCATCTGCCTCCAGCTCGCCGACGGGGACGATCTCCTCGTGGAAGAGTCCCGCGTCCATGGCGTGGACAGCCCGCTCGTGTGACCGCAGCGCCCAGCGGTCCTGATCCTCGCGCGAGATGCCGAGCTCACGGGAGACGAACGACGCCTGCTCGACCATGTGTCGATTGTCAAAGCTCGACCTGAGCCCGTCGTGGGTCATCAAATCGATCAGCGACCCGTCGCCGAGCCGGTAGCCGTACCGCGCCCGCTTGAGGATGTACGGCGCGTTCGACATCGACTCCATGCCGCCGGCGACGATGACGCTGTGGTCGCCGGAGCGGATCATCTGGTCGGCGATCTCGACGGCTCGGATCGAGGAGGCACAGACCTTGTTGATGGTGTCGGCGGGCACCTCGACCGGCAGGCCCGCGCCGATCGCGGCCTGGCGCGCCGGCGCCTGGCCCGCGCCTCCCTGCAGCACCTGCCCCATGATCACATACTCGACCTCGTCGTTCCGGATCTCGACTCGGTCGAGGGCGCCACGAATCGCGATCGCCCCGAGCTCGGTCGCCTGATAGGCGACGAGCCCCCCGCCGAGCTTGGCGAACGGGGTCCGAACCGCGGAGACGATGACGGAGCGGATCATTGAGGCCAGCGTAACAATGGCCCGGAGGGCCTGACCAGCCTTGCTGGGTTGACGCGCCGCCGCGCACCTGCGCTAGGCTGGCCCACGATGCCCAACCCTCACATCTGGACGTGGGACTGGCGCGGCAAGCGGGGCGGGAGCGTTCGCTGAGCTGAACCGGCACTCACCCGATCCGCTCGAAGACCTCCTATCGGAGGTCTTTTTGTGTCCGCGACGATGATCGTCTCCACCGTCATCCCCACCGACCTCCTCACCCCACTCGGGGTCTATCTGCGGTTGCGGGAGACGGGGCGGGCGGCTTTCCTGCTGGAGTCGGTCGAGAAGGGCCGGCTCGGCCGCTATTCCCTCGTCGGAGCGGGCTCGCGCATCGTCTCGTTCACGGAGGCGGAGGCTCTGGAGCGTCCGGTCGTCGGCTACCTCGCCTACGACCACGTGACGAGGCTCGAACCGACGGTTCCGCTACCGGCCGCCGGCCCGGCGCTCCCGGAGAGCAGGTTCGTCGTTGCCGAGACCCTCGTTCGGTTCGACCACGCGGCGGGCATGGCCGACGTGCTCTGCGGCGACGGACCCGAGGTCACCCGGCTGCTCCAAGCCCCGTCACCCGAAACGGGAGCCGGTTCGAGATCGGCCGCGAGAGGGCCTGTCCGGCGCCTCCCGTCGCGCTTCGAATACGAGCGTGCGGTCGCGCGGGCGAAGGAGCACATCGTCGAGGGAGACGCATTCCAGATCGTCCTCTCGCAGCGGGCCGAGCGCCCGACCTCGGCTTCTGCGCTCGAGATATACCGCGCACTGCGCCGCGTCAACCCCTCGCCGTACCTCTTCCTGCTCGAGCTCGACGGCCTGGCGCTCGTCGGCTCCTCGCCCGAGACGCTCGTGAAGGCCGAGGGCTCACGCGCGAGCCTCAACCCCATCGCGGGCACGACCCGTCCCGGCGAGGGGGACGCCCAGCGACTCCTCTCCTCTGCAAAGGAGCGCGCAGAGCACGTGATGCTCGTCGATCTCGGCCGCAACGACCTCTCGCGCGTCTGCGTGCCGGGTACCGTGCGGGTGGAGCGATTCCTGGAGGCCGAGCGCTTCTCGCACGTCACTCACCTCGTCTCAGAGGTCGCCGGGGAGCTGCGGCCGGGCGTGAGCCCGTTCGACCTCCTGCGCGCGTGCTTCCCCGCCGGCACCGTCTCGGGAGCGCCGAAGGTGCGGGCCATGCAGATCATCTCGGAGCTGGAGGGCTACCGCCGCGGCCCGTACGCTGGTGCCGTGGGCTACTCCCTCCCCGGTGGGACCCTCGACACGTGCATCGCGATCCGCACGATCGTGCTCCACGAGAGCGTCGCGTTGCTGCAAGCGGGGGCCGGGATCGTGTCCGACTCGAACGCCGCCGAGGAACACCAGGAGTGCTTGAACAAGCTGCGGGCCCTCGAGACGGCCATCGACCTCGCGGAGGCTCGTGCCGAGTGATCCTGCTCGTGGACAACTACGACTCGTTCACCTACAACCTCGCTCATCTCTTCGAGGAGCTGGGGGCCGAGGTGGTCGTGCGCAGAAACGACGAGGTCGACGCGGAGGAAGCCGAGCGCCTTGGCCCTTCGCAGCTCGTCGTCTCCCCCGGGCCCGGCCGACCGGCCGCGGCGGGGAATACGCCGGAGATCGTCCGGCGCCTCGCCGGCCGGATCCCGACGCTCGGCGTCTGCCTCGGCCACCAGGCGCTCGTGGAGGCCTTCGGCGGGGAGGTCGGGCGCGCCCGTGAGCTCGTACACGGCAAGGCCACGACTGTCCGCCACGACGGGAGAGGGCTTTTCCGAGACCTGCCCGCGGACTTCCTCGCCGGTCGCTATCACTCGCTCGCCGCGACGCGCATCCCGTCCGAGCTCGAGGTCTCTGCAACCGCCGACGACGGCGAGGTGATGGCCGTGCGCCATCGCGAGCTTCCGATCGACGGCGTCCAGTTCCACCCGGAATCGGTGCTGACGCCGCTCGGGGCAGACCTTGCCCGGAACTTCCTGGAGGCGAACGCGTGACGATGCAGTCGGCGCTGGCGGAGCTGCTCGAGGGCCGCGACCTCACGAGGACGCGGGCGCGAGAGGTAATGGCGGCGATCATGGAAGGCGAGGCGACGCCGGCCCAGATCGGAGGCTTCCTCGTCGCCCTGCGGTTGAAAGGCGAGACCGCCGACGAGATCGCCGGCTGCGCGGAGGCGATGCGCGAACACTCGATCGCCGTCCACCCGCTCCGGGACGACCTCGTTGACACGGCCGGAACCGGAGGCGACGGTGGGCGCACCTTCAACATCTCGACCGCCGCTGCCCTAGTGGCCGCGGCAGCGGGTGCGGCGGTTGCCAAGCACGGCAATCGAGCCGTCTCCTCGGCGTCCGGCTCGGCCGACGTGCTCGAGGCCCTCGGGTTCGATCTCGAGCTGCCACGCGAGCGGATCGAGCGCTCGATCGACGAGCTCGGCTTCGGCTTCCTCTTCGCCCCCACGCACCATCCGGCGATGCGCCACGCGGCGCCGGTGCGGCGTGAGCTCGCCGCGCGAACGGTCTTCAACGTCCTCGGCCCGCTCACGAACCCCGCCGGCGCTCGTGCGCAGGTCGTCGGCGTCTATTCCCCGACGCTTGTGCGGACGATCGCGGAGGTGCTGGCGCGCCTCGGCGCGCGTCGTGCCTTCGTCGTCCACGGCGCCGCCGGAATCGACGAGCTCTCTCCGGCTGGGCCGAATCTCGTCTGCGAGGTCGTCGAAGGGAGGCTCCTCCAGCGCGAGGTCGACCCCCTCGAGCTCGGCGTCCCCCGCTGCCGACCCGAGGAGCTGCGCGGGGGGAGCCCGCAGGAGAACGCCGAGCACATCCGCGACGTGTTCGCCGGCGCGGGCGGCGGGCGGCGCGACGCCATCCTCCTGAACGCCGCCGGAGCGATCGCCGCCGGCGGCCTCGCCTGCGACCTTCGCGAGGGTCTCGGCTACGCGCGCGAGGCGATCGACTCGGGCGGCGCTGGAGAGCGTCTCGAGGAGCTCGTCGCCTTCTCCCGGGTGGCAAGCGCGGCATGAGCGGCCGCTTCCGCGAGGCGCTGATCGCACCGGGGCTCGGAGCGGTCGCCGAGGTCAAGCGGCGCTCCCCTTCCGCCGGCGCGCTGAGGCCGGGCGCGGATCCTGCCACCCTCGCCGCGCAGTTCGAGGCGGCCGGGGCGGCGGCCGTCTCGATCCTGGTCGACGAGCGTTTCGACGGCTCTCTCGACGATCTCGCGGCCGCTCGTACGGCGACGCGGCTGCCGCTCCTCGCCAAGGGCTTCTTCCGGGAGGGAAGCGAGCTGCTGGAAGCAAGGCTTGCTGGGGCCGACGCCGTCCTCCTCCTCCTACGCGACCTCGACGACGAGCGGATCTACGCGCTCAAGGACTATGCGGCCGAGCTCGGCCTCGACGCGCTCGTCGAGGCGCACGACTCCGACGAGCTCGAGCGAGCGCTCAGGCTCGAGGCCGACCCGATCGGTATCAACGCCCGCGACCTCGGGACGTTCCGAATCGACCGCCGTACCCAGCTCGAGCTCCTTGCGTCCGCGCGCACCCGGCGCCCGGACACGTGCCTCGTGGCCGAGAGCGGGATCGAATCGAAGGCCCAGGCCGCGGCGGCGGAGCTCGCGGGCGCGGACGCCGTCCTCGTCGGCTCGACGCTCATGCGCGCCGACGATCCCGCGGCGGCGCTGCGCCGGCTCCTCTCTCGTCCGCTCGTGAAGATCTGCGGCCTCACCCGCGTCGAGGATCTCGCCGTCGCCGCCGAAGCCGGCGCCGACCTCGCGGGGTTCATTCTCGCCAAGGAGAGCCCCCGGCGGGCGCCGGCGGTTCTGCCCGTGCCGGAGACGATGCTCTCGGTTGCCGTCTTCGTCGGCGAACGCAGCGAGGCCGCGAGCGACCTGACGCAGCTGTACGGGCGCGAGAACGGCCACCGCAGCCGCGACGGGGTGCTGATCCGGGAGGGTCGCGTGATCGCCCAGGTCGTCGACCTCCCGTGGGAGCAATCCGACCCGATGCACTACGAGCGGGCGCGCCGCACGAACGGCCGCGTGATGCTCGCGGGCGGACTCTCGCCGGAGAACGTCCGCGAGGCGATCCACTCGGTGCGTCCGTGGGCGGTCGACGCAAGCTCGGCGCTCGAGGTGTCGCCGGGGATCAAGGATGCCGATCGTGTCCACGCCTTCGTCGAGGCAGCGCAGTGACCGCGGTCGACGGTCTCTACGGCGCCTACGGCGGCCGGTACGTGCCCGAGACGCTCGTGCCCGCGCTCGACCAGCTCGAGGCCGGCTGGCGCGCCGCACTCGCCGACGAGTCATTCCACCGTGAGCTCGATCTCCTGGCCGTCGAGTACGCGGGGCGGCCCACGCCGCTGACGCTTGCCGAACGCTTCGCGCCCGGAAAGCGGCTCTATCTCAAGCGCGAAGACCTCCTCCACACGGGTGCGCACAAGCTCAACAACGCGCTCGGGCAGGCGGTGCTCGCGCGCCGGCTCGGCAAGCAGCGGATCGTGGCGGAGACGGGGGCGGGGCAGCACGGAGTCGCAAGTGCGACCGTCTGCGCCCGCTTCGGATTCGAGTGCGTGGTCTACATGGGCGCCGAGGACATGCGCAGGCAGCGGCCGAACGTCGAGCGCATGGGCCTGCTCGGCGCGGAAGTACGGCCTGTCGAGTTCGGCACCCGCACGCTGAAGGAGGCCACCAGCGAGGCGATCCGCGACTGGATCACGAACGTCGAGACGACGCATTACCTGATCGGCTCCTGCGTCGGCCCTCACCCGTACCCGGAGATCGTCCGCGAGCTGCAGTCGGTCATCGGTCGCGAGGCGAGGGTGCAGTTCCTGGAGGCCGAGGGATGCCTGCCCGAGGCGGTCATCGCGTGCGTCGGTGGTGGGTCGAACGCGATCGGCATCTTCGCCGGGTTCCTCGACGACGCGGGCGTGCGTCTGATCGGAGTCGAGGCCGCGGGCGCCGCCTCGCTCGGCACCGGTCGCGCCGGTGTGCTCCACGGGGCGCGCTCCTCGCTGCTCGCGGACAGCGACGGCCAGATCGTCGATGCGCACTCGATTTCCGCGGGTCTCGACTATCCGGGCGTCGGCCCCGAGCACGCGTTCCTGCGCGACCTCGGCCGCGCCCGGTACGTGTCCGCAACGGACGACGAGGCTCTCGAAGCCTTCCGCGCACTTGCGCGGAGCGAGGGGATCATCCCGGCGCTCGAACCCGCCCATGCGCTGGCGCGAGCGCGCGAGCTCGACGAGGAGCTCGTGCTCGTCTGCCTCTCCGGCCGCGGCGACAAGGATCTCGCGGAGGTGCTGAGCCGCTGAGGGGCGGGGCCTTGCGGGGGCCAGTGGTCCCATCCCAACCCCCTCCCACCCAGGGGAATCTCGAGCGTAGCCGGCGCCAGCGCACGAGTCTGTACCCATTTCGTGACAGAAGTGAGACGGTGAAGAAGCTCGTCGTATATCTGATGGCGGATCCCGACACACCGCGGCTCGCCGAGGCCGCGGTCGGGGCTGGGGCCGACGTGGTCGAGATCGGCTTCCCTTTCTCGGACCCGCTCGCGGATGGGCCCGTGATCCGGCGCGCCGGCGAGCGTGCGCTCGCGCGCGGCATGCGTACCGCAGCCTGCTTGGAGTGCCTCGCGCAGACGCGCGCGCGGGTCGGGTGCCCCCTGATCCCGATGACGTACTCGTCGCTCCTGGAGGCATACGGCTACGAGCGCTTCGAGGAAGACGCCCACTCCGCGGGAGCGACGAGCCTGATCGTCGCCGACCTTCCAGCGGGCGCGCTGCCCGGTCTGCGCCGCGTCCAGCTCGTCGCTCCGACCTCGACGGAGGAGCGCCTCGCCCTGGCCGCGGCGCAGACCGACGGCTGGCTCTACCTCGTCACGCTCACCGGGACGACGGGTTCGCGCGACGAGCTCTCCCCCGCGCTGACCGGGCTCGCCGAGCGCGCGCGCCGAGTCGCCGACTGCCCCCTCTACGCCGGTTTCGGAATCTCGACTCCTGCCCACGCCCGTGCGGCCGCCGAGCTCGTCGACGGAATCGTCGTCGGCTCCCGTGCTGTGGAGGCCGCGGAGGATGGCCCGGATGCCCTGGGCGCCCTGGTGGCGAGCCTGCGAGCCGCGCTCGACACCGTCGTCACGCCAGCCTGAGGATCGCCCGCGCCTCGACGATCTGGACGAGCTCGTAGCCTTCTGCGGCCACCTCGTTCAGCGCCGCCTCCCACGCCTGCGCGGAACCCTCGAGCTCGAGGACGCGGAACTCCTCCTCGGAGCGGCGGTCGGCGCCGGCGGCCAGCTGAACCGATGACCCGCTGATCACGAGACCGCGCAGCGTGGCCGCATCGATCCCCCGATCCGCGAGCAGTCGTGCGGCGACGCCCTCGCCCTCGCCGCCCAGTGCGATCAGAACGTGCTCCGGCTCGATTCGCTGCAGACCCACCGCGAGCGCCTCTCGCAGCGCCAGCTCGAGGGCCTTCTTAGCTCGCTTCGTGAACGGCATCGGCCCGGGCTCGCCGTCACCCTCGCCGCGCCCGACGATGCGCTCGACCTCCACCCGCAGCGGATCGGGCTCCAGTCCGGAAAGCGCCAGCGTCTTCGTCGCCGGAGAGTCGAGCACGCGCAGGGCCGCCAGCAGCAGGTGCTCGGTACCGAGGTACCCGTGACCGAGAGCCCGCGCCTCCTCCTGGGCAGCGACGAGGACGTGCCGGCCGCTGGTCGTGAAGCGGCCGAGGAACTCCTCGCGGGCACCGCTGCGCCGCCGCAGACCAAACCCACCGGCTCGAAGCGGCGCGTACCCGCTCGTTCCCGGCGGGCTTCCCGACCCGCGGAGCGCCTCGCCGAGGATGGCGATCGCCTCTGCTCCGATCGAGCGGCCGTTCTGCTCCGCGCGCGCCCGGAGCGCCCCGTACAGCTGCTCCGAGACGTTTCGCGCATGGAGTGTGGCCACGGTCTTACGCTAGCACAGTGCTAGCACTCTGCCACACGACCCCCGTACGGCTAGCCTCCGTCGGGTGGAGGGGTACGGAGCCGCGACCTACGGCGAACGCATCGCCGAGGTCTACGACGCCCTCTACGGAGGGCTCGACACCGAGGCAGCCGTCGAGACGCTCGCCGCTCTGGCGGGCGGGCGGGGCCGCGTTCTCGAGCTCGCGGTCGGCACCGGCCGGCTCGCGCTTCCCCTCGCCGCCCACGGGCTCGAGGTGCACGGCGTGGACGCCTCTGAGGAGATGCTCGCGAAGCTGCGAGCGAAGCCGGGCGGAGACGCGGTCGCAGCCCATTTCGGCGACTTCGCCGACCCACCCGTGGAAGGGCAGTTCGCGCTCGTGTTCGTCGCCTTCAACACCCTCTTCGCGCTCCGCACGCAGGAGGAGCAGATCCGCTGTATCGGCAATGTCGCTCGCCTTCTCGCGGGCGGCGGACTCTTCGTGCTCGAGGCCTTCGTGCCCGACCTGACGCGCTTCGATCGAGGGCAGCGAGTCCAGACGACCCGTGTCGAGCTCGACGAGGTGTGGCTCGATGTCAACGCTCACGACCCGGTCGGCCAGCGGGTCACCTCCCAGCACGTCCGCCTCCGCGAGGACGGGATCCGCCTCTACCCCGTCGATCTTCGCTACGCGTGGCCCTCGGAGCTCGACCTGATGGCGCGGCTCGCCGGGCTCCGCCTCCGCGACCGCTGGGGCGACTGGCGCCGGAGCGCCTTCGACGCGAGCAGCGGGCGGCACGTCTCCGTGTACGAGGCG
>JBBQDZ010000003.1:0-30304 GCA_038320185.1 Gaiellales bacterium | reverse complement strand
GAAACCCGACCGACAGGTACGGCGTCCTGATCTACCTGGACACGCTCGATCCCGTCTACGGCCGCGGCTGGCAGCGCGAGAACTCGTTCGTCACGCACAAGGGAAGCGGGGTCTTCTGCTACGGCTTCTTCCCCCACGGCGCCATACCCTCCGGTGAGGGTCGAGCGTATCGAACGACGGTCGTCGGCCCCGGCGTACTCCCCGACCTGTTCTGGCAGGGCAACGCACCCGGCCCTTACAACTCAAATAAGGACGCAATAGCGAACGCCGAACAACGGGCCAAATACAGCGATGGTCTGTGCCACGCCAACTGATGGGTCGCCCGCGCTTTTTTATTGCGCTGGAAGCAAGCCGAGCCCTGTGATCCGACAAAGGGAGGGTGTTGTGCCGCAGCGCGCGCAGACGCGACTCGCCGCACTCCGGGCCGCAGCGCCGTGATGAGCGTTCCCGTCGCACCGGTGCACTCTTGCAAGCTCGCCGTGTGATCGAGCGGGGCATCGCTCGAACGACTGACTGTCCCTGGTTGGAAGGGGAGCGATGTGCTCCAATGCCCAGCCTTTCCACACGTCGTATCTGACTTCGAACGACCTGTACCAGGGGATGAAGCTGTCTTGCGACCGCGACCGGACCCTCAGGCGAGACCCCTTTCGCCGCAGAAGTCCCGCGACAAACTCACCACCTGCTTCTTGACATGCCCAAACGGACCGCAGGCTCCGCTACGCGAGCCGGATCAACCAGAGAATCCCGATGATGATCGCGCCGATCCAGGCTGCTTCGACAGCCAGGATCATCAGCATGAACAGCCAGCTGGGATTTAACTTTCGTTTTTTCCAAATGTCTTGCCGCGTCGTACTTCAGACCAACGTCTGACAGCAGGTCGGCCTCTCGACGAGCGCGAAATCGGATATTCACGGGGAATCGCTGGCAATGGGTCGCGCGAGCCGGATTCGACCTCTGCGGGGCTACAAGACGATTCCACGCCGGAAGCCGATGGCGACGGCATGGGCGCGCGAACGCGCCTGCAGCTTCGCGAGCAGGTGGGCCACGTGGGACTTCACGGTCTCTTCCGAGACGAAGAGCCGTTTGCCGATCTCCCGGTTGACAAGGCCCTCGGAGACGAGCCGGAGGACCTGTACCTCCCGGGCGCTCGGCTGCTGCTCCAGATCCTCCAACGGTGGCCGGAGCGGGATGATCTCGGCCCCGCAGGGCGACCGCCGCGCGGCGACCGCGTCAAAGCGGCGCGTGTGGTCGAGGTAGCGGTCCAGGATCTCCTGGCGCTGGGCGACTTCCATGATCCCTACATCGGCGCTTGTTGGTGCGCGCTTTAGAGGGACGCCTTCGGCAGGTGGTGTTTCCGACGCCGCGTCGACCTGCCGGCTCTTAAGACGTGCAAAGGGACGGCCGCTGCCCCGGCGGTCGCCGTTTGACTGCCAATCAATGTCTGAGACCAATCAAACCCTCCAAGCCCTCCACCCTTCAAAGATGCCTCCCTGCACAGCAACTTGCGCCGAGATGAGGCAGATTCCGGTAAAGAGTCTGTTCGAGGGGTGTAAGGGTGGGGCCGAGGGCTACCGGCTACCGGGCGGCCTGCGCGTAGCCGAAGCCCCGGGCGATGAAATCCGAGAAGAAGGAAAGGGCTAGCTATAGCTAAGTGAGCCGCCACTGATGGCGGATCTTGTTGCTCGCGCGTCCCTCGGGGTCGCGAACCCGAAGCTGAAGTGCGTATGTCCCCGGAGCGGTGAAGACTTGGCTGACAAACCAGCTCTCGTGGACGCGGAAGCAGCCTGGCGTGAAGTCGGTGGGGGCACGCTGCCGCAAGTAAGCCCAAAGGCTACGCCTTCTGAAAAGGCGTTCTTCGGTGAGGATGGCGCCGGGGCCCTTCCTCGTGTTGCCGTGGAAGGAGCCCTTGGAGTCGTCGCAGATCGTGAGGTGCGCCGTTATCGTCCGGCGCCCCATGCTGTTCTTCTTCAGCACGAACGAGGCACGCGCGATTCGAGGTCGATGATTGGTAGAAATGGCTGCCGTTGCCGGGAGCTCGAGTACGAGGACTCCGACCGCGACCAGTACGAGTGTCTTCACCGTACGCCCTGTGGCCGCGCTCACCTGCGGCTAGTGTAATCGACCGCGTCCGGCGCCGAGCCCAGCGCCGGCGCGCCTACCTCACCGGCGACGAGCCTCCGGAGGTCCGCGTTCAGCTTCTGCTCGGTGCGCGAAGCTGGAATTCGAGCCGAAGTCCGTGAGCTCTTTACTCGCCCCCGAGGGGGCATTCCTCGAGCGAGCCGGGCGGGGGCCAGACGGCCCCCCGCTCGCCGGTCACGATTACTAGCCACTGCGGGTGGGCTAGCCGCGACTGAGTCTGCTCAGGCGTTGGAGCCGCAGAACGAGGAGCTTCTTCGGGCGCAGAACCCGCATCACTCCTCCTTCGAGCTGGCGTGCCGGAGGACGCTCCCTATCTAGAGGGGCAAACCGAGTTTGCCCCTTCGCGCCACACGCCTATAACTGGCGCCACACCGCCGGAGAACCTCGTGGAGGTTCAAGTCCTCGTCCGCATGACTCTCCGTGCGGCTGTCCAGGTTCCGCCGCTGCCGTCCTGAGCTTCCTCGGCCGGTAGAACTGCGCGAGCTGACGACCAGAGGCGCGGCGCCCTGGATGCTCGAATCGGTTTCCTGGCACCGAGCACGCTCCCGCAGAGCACTGCTAGCGGTTCGACCGCAGGTGCGGCACGGGGCTTGCAATTCGCGTTAAGAGCGCCGGGGTCTCCCACCCAAGATGATGGGTATGCCGGGCGTCCACCCGGCGTTTGCAGTTTGGCTGGATCGGCTAGGTGCAAGTCCCCGACAGGAGGAGCGTCATGGTTGCTATCGCTGGAACCGGTTACGGGCTCATCGGAGTGCTCGTCATTATCCTGCTCATCGCGTTGATCTTCTACTTCGTCCGTCGGGCTTAGCCCGAGAGCACCGAGGGCACCTTCCTCCTCGCGCGCGGGATCCTTTCGGAAAGGCAGGATAAGCCTGCAGTCCAGAGCCGGAAGCCTTCATCTCCGCATAACACTCACTCCCGGCGAACCCGGGGCTGAGAGGCGCATCTCTTCGTTGCGCCTCTCAGCCTGCCGGTCGTCTCTGCGTCAGACCTTGCGCCCGACTCCGCGGATGATGCTTAGCAAGCCGAGAACGGCGAGGACTGCGATGACGATGATGATGACGAGCACCCAGCCGAGGAGAGCGCACCTCCCATCACGGGGCCGCCGCTTGTCGGCGGCCGTTGAGCGTTCCTTGTCCGCGGCGCCAATCGTCAAACAGCGAGGGTGAGCGCACGGCCGGCGGCCCGGAGAATCTCCTCGGCGTCCACGCCGGTCACACGTAGCTCCGGTGGCGGTCGCCGGAGAAACGATGCCACTGTCAGCAGCTCGTCCGCCGCCTCGGGCGCGACTGAGGGGGCCGCGGCCGAGGCCGACTGTACGGCGGCGATTCCGGCATCGACCTCCAGCCGTGCGCCCCGCCCTGGAGGGAGCGATCGAACGGCGCAGACACGACCTCCGGCGACGAAGAAAGCCCGAGCCCACCCGCGCTCGAGAGCCGGCGTGAGCAGGCAGAGCTGCCGGGCGCGCAGCCGCTCCAGCGCCTGGAGGCGCTCGACCACGCGCTCCAGAGCCGCGATGCGGTCGCGGAGGCGTGCGGCATCCTCGTAGCGGAGCGACCCCGAGAGGTCTCCGAGCCTCACGCGGAGGCGTACGAGGATCAGCCCCGCCCGGGGCAGCGCCTCCAGCTCGTCCGCTGTCGCGCCCTCCAGGGCGCGGGCCGCGAGGACTGCCTGCCGTCGGCCGGGGAGGGGGCCCAGAGGCGTCGGCTCACTCGTGACGACGATCTGGTCGCCGCGCCGGCGGAGGTAGACGTAGCGATCGGGTCGGGCACTACGCGCGTTGGCCGCCGGCCGAAGCTCTCGGATCAGCCGCAGCTCCTCGAGTGCGGCTTCGAGCTCCGAGCCGAGCACCCGCCATTCGATCGCCTCGACGGCGCCGAGTGCCGCCTCGACCGCCGGACGTTGCCTGTCGCTGCGGAAGTACGACCGGAGCCGGGCCCGTAGGTCGCGAGCCTTGCCGACATAGAGCACCCGGTCGTCGCGGTCGCGAAAGAGATAGACGCCGGGCTGCGTCGGCGCTCCGTGCGCCAGCGAACGCTTCCCGTACACACGGCGCGTGCGGGGCGCTGCAAGCGCGTGGAGATCCGAGAGCGACCGTGCCCCGCGTTCCTGTGCGAGCCCGATCAGCCGTACGAGCACTTCGGCGGTCGTCTGTGCATCGGGCAGAGCGCGATGGCACGGCCGCGCTGAGGTGCCGAAGAAATGGGCGAGCGCTGCGAGGCTCGTTCGGTCGGCCCGCCCGGCGAGAAGGCGCCGGGCGAGAGCGACGGTGTCGAGGGCCGGGGCCGCGCGCTTGCGGCCGTGGAGGGTGTCGAGCTGACGGTCGAGGAACGCGAGGTCGAAGCGCGCGTTGTGGGCGACGAGAGTCGCGCCCCTTGCGAAGGCGACGAAGCGCCTCATTGCGGTCTGCACTCGCGGTGCCCGGCGGAGCTGCCGGTCGTCGAGCCCCGTCAGTCGGCCGATCGCGGCCGGCAGCGGGAGTCGTGGGTCGACGAGCGTCTCGAACTCCTCGACCAACTCGAGCCGCTGCACCCGCACTGCACCGATCTCGCAGATCCGGCTTGTTGCGGCCGAGAGGCCGGTCGTCTCCAGGTCGAAGACGACGAACTCGGCAACCTCGAGCAGCGGATCGGGGCCGGTATCTGCGAGCGTGAGGGTGCTGCCGACGAGTCGCAGGCGGGCATCGCCCGCCACGACCTCCGCGATCAGCGAGGAGGCGAGGCCCTTCGGCAGCGAGCGCGCCGCGAAGAGGAAGCGTGCGGCGCTGACTGCGTCGAGGGGCGAGGAGCGCTCCTCGAGCAGCTCCACGAGGCGATCCGTCGCGTCCAGAGCAAGCTGCACACGGTGCAGTTAAGCGAACACACGTTCGCTTCGCAACCTGTTCTTCGGGAGCTCGGACCACCATCACTTCGTTGGGCGCTGCCCGCAGCTCGGGTCGCGCTCGAGAAACGCGGCGACCACCGGCGGGGCGAACTGCCGACCCGGCTTCTGGACGACCCGAGAACTGCGCCGTCCCAGCGGCCGCCCTGCGGTAGGGGCGGTCGCTCGTCAGGGTGTCCAGCGCGTCGGCCACGGGAGGATCCGCGCGGGGTAGCGTAGGGTGGCCGCGATGCTCGAGACGCATCGGCTGGTCGCCTTCGTCGTACTCGCGGTGACCGGGCTCGCGGTGGCGGCAGGGGGCTACGCGTACCTCCGGCGGCGTTCTGCCGGCGCCGTGCTGCGCCAGCTCCTGGCGCTCGCCCAGACGATCCTCATCGCGCAGGTTGGTCTCGGGCTCCTGCTCCTCTCGCGCCACTACCGGACCCCGGACCGTCTTCATTACGCCTACGGGACGCTGTCGCTCGCCGCGGTGCTCGCGCCGTGGTTGTACGCCCCACCCGACTCGCGCCGCCGGCTGCTGTGGTTCGTTGGCGCTACCCTGGTGGCTGCGGCACTGGCCGTGCGCGCCTACATGACCGCCGGATGAAGCGCTACCTCACGCGGATGAACCCGCTGCTGCGCGGGTTCCTGATCATCGGGCTGATCACGGCCGTGATCGTCGCGCTCTCGCTTCAGGTCACGGTCATATCGCTCCTGATCCTGGCTCGGATCGCGTTCGTGATCGCGATCGCGTTCTTCGTCTTCCTCGTCTGGCGCGAGCAGCGCGGCGGCATCGCGCTCTGGTCGACCCGCGCCCAGACGGTCTTCTACGGGTCGGCGCTTCTGATCGTGGCTGACTTCGGCGTCTGGTTCCTGCGCGGCGTCTCGGGCCTGGACGCACTCGCGTTCTTCGTCGTGCTTGTCCTCGCCGGCTTCTCGATGTGGCGCGTCTGGCGCGAACAGCACACCTATGGCTGACGCGTGAGTTCTACCTCTCGGTGAGCGGCGGCCGGCACGTGGGCTGCCTCTTTTCGGCTCGGGACGCCTCGCTGTGGTTACGCCTCCACCCGCGTCACGGCGCCGTCGAGGGCGTCGAGCCCAGTGCGCACGTCCACGCTGCGGCCGACGAAGATCGGCGTGTCCCGCTCGGTGTAGCGGCTAGCTTCGGTCTCGCGCAGGGTCAGCATCAGGTGCATGAAGTCGGCGGGCTCATCGCACTCGAAGGCCGTCATGAACTCCTGGTCGTCGATGCCGAACGAGTAGGTCGTGTGGTTGTGGATCGTGGGAAAGCCGGCGCCGATCCGAATATGCTCGTCCATCGCGCGCTGGCGGTCCTCGAGTGAGAGCGCGTACCAGGGTCGCATCTTCACGAAGGGGTAGACGACGAGGTACGGCGACCCGCGCGGCACGATCCTGCGCGCCCGACGCGCCGCCGTGTACTGGGACGCCTTCGTCGTCGCGAGATAGGAGTAAGGCGTCTCGAGCCAGCCCGCGAGCAGGGTGCCGTTGAGCTCTACGCCCAGCTCGCCGAGGTCCTCGTACCGATCGGTGATCTTCCAGAGGAAGAAGTCGCAGTCGGCGCGGACCCCGGCGACCGAGTAGGCGCGCAGGCACTCGAGGCGCGAGGTCCAGTCCTCGACTACCTCCGCGAACGCCTCCTTGCCCGCACTGCGCTCCTCGATCGGAAGCCTGCGCCAGGCCGGGTCGAGGCGGTAGAACGTGTATGCGACGTACTGGCCGCTCACGCGGAGACTGTAGCTTCCGGCTGCGGTCGAGCTAGGCGATCCGGAACGTCCTGCTGAAGGTCCGCCCGGGCGGACCGAGGTTCACCGGTGTCGAAGCGCGGGCGGTGAAGCGATAGAGGCCCGGGCGAAGATGCCTGGTGCCAAACGAGACCGGCCCCGGCTCAAAGGCGTGCGCGCTGCCGCGCTTCTCGGCGACGGTGTTGTGGCCCGGCAAGCGCTCGAGGCGCGCAACCCAGGAGCAGTCGAGATTGCAGCGCACCTGGATCGCGAACTCGCCGGGGCCGGACGAAGGGATCTGCGGGCGCAGGATCGCGACTGTCGGAGTGAGCTGCAGGCCCGGGCAGCGCGCGATCACCCCTGCCTTCGAGTCCCGGACAGCAGTCTGCACGGCCGGAAGGTTCGACTTCTGCGAGCCGTCCACGTAGTAGACGCCGGACTGCCAGCGGTCGAGGGCTGGTTCGTCGACCGTGTGGAAGAAGAAGAACCCGCGGACGTTCGGCTGGCAGAAAGCCAGCGCAAGCGCGTCGTGGTAGTACGTGCCCTGTGTCGCCTCGTCCACGGGGTGCGTGGTCTGCGGCTCCGTGCCCGTGTAGAGCGCGGTCTTGCCGGGCGGGATCTGCGCCTCGACGCCGAACTCGTCGTAGAGGACCGGGAGCTGCGAACCGACCTGTGCCGTGCCGTCGAAGGCGAGGCCGAGGACGGAGACGAGCTTGCCGTAGTCCGCCAGCGCGATCGTCGAGGTGTTGGGGTGCTGGAAGCTCGGCGGCAGGCTGGAGTAATCCTCGTACGGATGGAGCGCGAGGCCATCCATGATCGGCGTCGTCCGGCCGCTCGCTCGGTATGCGAGTCCCATGTCGGCGATGAACGCAGTCGGCGAGTGGGTCGGCCGGGTCGAGTTCGCCTTGTCCTCGCCACGCGGCGAGATGGCCCCGCCCCAGACCTCGATGTTGGGCGAGACGGCCTTCAGCGCGTCGTAGGTTCGGATTAGGAGCTTCGTGTACGCGGATGCCGCCGCATCGCTCCCGTCCGCCGCGTACTGCGGTAGCCAGAACCGGTTCAGGTTCGGCTCGTTGCCGATCACGAAGTGGGTGATGTGCGCAGCGGTCGCGAGCGCCGAGGCGTAGGAGGCGAAGTCGGCCTGATCCGAGTCGCTGAGCGGTGTGGTCCGGCTGCCCGCGTTCGCCACCTGGACGTACACGCGCACGCCGTCGAGCTTGGCTGCGCCGGTGATGTTCGAGAGGGTGGCGAGCTCGGCCTCCGTGGGCGCGCTGCTTCCGGGAATCCACAGCGAGCTGACCCGCACCGCGTTCAGGCCCAGCAGCCGGAGCAGGTCCATCTGCGCCTTCGCCGCCAGCATCGTGGGCTGGCGGATGTTGTCCTCCGCCGCGCCCACGACCATCGTCGGGCCGCCGCCGAGCGCCGTGGGAACGAGCGCGAGCGCAGCGGCGACAACGCAGATCGGGACCAGCCTCCTCACGACAGGAGCGAGGGTAGCCCGGGGCTACGCTAGCCCGTGTGAAGGAAGCGTTAGAAGATCGCCTCAAGGCTCTGCCGGCCAAGCCCGGCGTGTACCTCTTCCGCGACGGCGTGGGCGACGTCCTCTACGTCGGCAAGGCCAAGTCGCTGCGCCCGCGCGTGCGCAGCTACTTCCAGCGCGGGGGCGGCGGCGGGCGCGTCGGCCTCGACAAGCTCGCCTCGCGCGTGGCCGACATCGAGGTGATCGTGACCGGCTCCGAGGTCGAGGCGCTGCACCTCGAGCAGAACCTCGTCAAGCGCCACCGGCCGCCCTTCAACGTCCGCCTGCGCGACGACAAGTCCTTCCCCTACATCGCGGTCACCGTCGAGGACGAGTACCCGCGGGTGATGTTCACGCGTGAGCGCCACCGCCGGGGCGTCGTCTACTTCGGGCCCTACGCGAATGCCAAGAAGGTGCGCGAGACGCTCGACGTGCTGAATCGGGTCTTCCCGTACCGTCCCTGCGAGGGCCCGAAGCCAGGCCGCCACAGCGGCATCCCCTGCCTCGACTACCACATCGAGCGCTGCCTGGCCCCCTGCGCGGGCTACGTCTCCCGCGAGGACTACCGCGCGATCATCGACGGCGTGATCGAGTTTCTCTCGGGCGAGTCACGGCCGATCGAGCGCGAGCTCGAGCGCAAGATGCAGGACGCTGCCGCGACGGAGCGCTTCGAGGATGCGGCGCGCTACCGCAACCGGCTGTTCGCCGTCCGACATCTGGCCGAGCGACAGACGGCGGACAAGCGAGCGGTCGGCACGGTCGACGTCATCGGCCTCGCGCTCGACGGTGAGCGCGCCGCCGTCCAGGTCTTCCCGCTGCGCGACGGCAGGCTGATCGACCGCTACGGCTTCCATCTCGAGAACGTCGCCGGCCAGGACGAGGCGACCGTCCTCGAGGCCTTCTGCCTCGAGTACTACGGATCGGCGCCGAGCGTGCCGCCGCAGATCGTCGTGCCCCGCGAGGCCGGCGACACGGCCGCCCTGGCCGAGTTCCTGTCCTCGCGGCGCGGTTCGACCGTCGAGGTGCGGGCGCCCGAGCGGGGTGAGAAGCGCCGCCTTCAGGAGCTTGCGCGCCAGAACGCCCAGCTCGCGCTCGAGGCAGACGTCGTGCAGGCAGAGCGCCGCCGGCTGCGGCGGGTGGAGGCGCTCGAGGAGCTCCGTGAAGCGCTGAACCTCGAGAGCCTGCCGCTGCGGGTCGAGTGCTTCGACATCTCGAACATCCAGGCGTCCTCGCCCGTCGGGTCGATGGTCGTTTTCCAGGACGCGGTCCCGAGGAAGGCGCACTACCGGAAGTTCGCGGTGCGAGGGCTCGAGGGCCAGGACGACTTCGCAGCCATGGCCGAGGTCGTCTCACGACGTTTCTCCCGCCTCGCCAACGCGGCCGCCGCGGGCGAGAGCTACGACGAGGCGTTCGCCTCGGCGCCCAATCTCGTCGTCATCGACGGCGGCAAGGGCCAGCTCGCCGCCGCGCTCGCCGCGATGCAGGCGTACGACCTGCCGCGGGTGGCGGTCATCTCGCTCGCCAAGCGGATCGAGGAGGTGTTCGTGCCCGGCCGATCGGAACCGATCCTCCTCGATCGACATTCGGCTGGTCTTCAGCTCCTCCAGCGGATCCGGGACGAGGCCCACCGATTCGCACTCGGCTTCCACCGTCAGCGCCGTGACGCGAGGGCGAGGGAGTCGATCTTCGACACGCTTACCGGCGTGGGGCCTGCGCGACGGCGCGCTCTGATCCGCCACTTCGGCTCCGCGGAGCGCTTCCTCGCCGCCACGCAGGAAGAGCTGGAGGGCGTTCCCGAGCTGCCGGCGAAAACCGCTAGGGCGATCTACGCGCAATTGCACAGGGCGGGGCGGGGGTAGCTCGGGGTCTACCCGCCCCGCCTCACTTGCCTGACCGTCAGGGTCCGCCTGGCGGCGGCGGCGTTGGAGTAGCGGTACGTTCCGCGCTCTGCTCGAGCCGCCACGTCTGCTCGGCGCGCGGTGCGGCTGCTGGCTCGGCCGGAATCGTGGACGAGCCGGCGCGACGGTTACCACGTTCTCTACAGCTCCCGCTCGTCTCGACCCACTCTCTGACGCCACCCTCGCCTTTCTCGACACCGAGCGGCGAGCGTAGGCTTCGGTGCGTGATGCGACCGGGCGCCTCGCTCTCGGGCTATCGAGTCGTGTACGCGGTGCTCCTCGTAGCGGCCTGTCTTCTCGCGGCGGCCGGTTGCGGGTCTGCTTCGAAGCGTAGAGCGAGGGCGCCAGCAGACCCCGGGGCGGCGGTGGTCCGCACCGCGGTGAACGCGGCGGTTCGCCACGACGACGCTCTTCTCTGGTCTCTGCTCTCACCCCAGACACAGAAGCGTGTCGGGCCGCGTCTCGCCGCCTTTCGGCGTCGGGCCGCGCCGGCCTTGCGCCTCCGCCTCGCCGCCTTCGGGACCCGTTATCGCGTGGTCGTCTCCGAACGATTGACGGACGCCTTCGGTGTCGTCGGCATCACGAGCGGGACCCGCGCGCTTGCCTTGCCGCTGCGCCGGGTGCACGCCCACTGGAGGGTCGAGCTCCGCGGCCCCGTGCGTGTTCGGGCGCTCGGCCCCCGGCCAGGTGTGCGTCAGGCCGAGGTGCACCAGATCGCGGCCGCCGCCGACCGTCTCCGCGGCTCGGGCTACGCGACGATGTGGCTGGACGGCCTCCCGCTCGACACGAAGCTCGCCCGTCTCGGCAACGGACTGACGATGTACGTCAACCTCCCGGCACGGGTGCCGAGGGGAGTCCACACGGTGGTCGCCTTCGCGAGTGCGCGCCGCGATGCCTCGGCGCTCGCGTGGACGTTTTCCTCGACCCGCTAGTCCCGCCGAGTGGAATCCCCTCGTGGCAGGCGGTGACGGGGTGCGGTGGGCAGCACTAGCGAACAGGCAGCACGAGGACGATCAGCCCAAGCCAGCCGGCGGCGACGACGAGAAAGCGCACGGTCTGCACCGTACGGGTGCGGTGTTAGTGCACGTTTCCGGTTGCGTAAGAAGTGCGTGAGGGCTCAGCGGCTCGCGTCGGGCGCTGCATCGCCCGGAACGTCGCTGGAGAGGAACGGGTACCGATAGTCCCTCGGCGGCACGAACGTCTCCTTGATCGTGCGCGGGCTCACCCACCGGATCAGGTTCCACATGGAGCCGGCCTTGTCGTTTGTGCCGGACGCACGAGCGCCGCCGAAGGGCTGCTGACCCACGACCGCGCCGGTCGGCTTGTCGTTGACGTAGAAGTTCCCCGCCGCGTAGCGCAGCTTCTCGGCCGCGTCGGCGACGGCGGCGCGATCCTCGGAGAAGACGGCGCCGGTGAGGCCGTAGGGAGCCGTGCGGTCGACGAGCTCGAGCGTCTTGTCCCACCGCCGCTCGTCGTAGACATAGGCGGTGACGACCGGCCCGAAGAGCTCATCCCGCAGCAGCCGGAAGTCAGGATCGCGTGTCTCGATCACCGTCGGCTCGACGAAGTAGCCCTCGCTGTCGTCCGTTCCGCCGCCGACGAGGACCTGCGTCTTCTCGTGGCGCCGCGCCTCGGCGATCGCCTGCTTCTGCGTCTCGAACGAACTCTCGTCGATGACGGCGCCCATGAAGTTGCCGAAGTCGGAGACGTCTCCCATTCGGATTGAGGAGACCTCCTGCTCGAGGCGCTCGCGCAGCTGCGGCCAGAGGTTCGAGGGGGCGTAGACGCGGGAGGCCGCCGAGCACTTCTGGCCCTGGTACTCGAAGGAGCCGCGCACGATCGCGGCGGCCAGCGCGCCGACGTCGGCGGATGGGTGAGCGAGGATGAAGTCCTTCCCGCCGGTCTCGCCCACGATGCGGGGGTAGTTGCGGTACGAGTCGATGGACGTCCCGATCGTCCTCCACATGTCGTGGAAGACCGGCGTCGAGCCCGTGAAGTGGACGCCGGCGAGCTCCGGGCTCGCGAGCGCGGGATCCCCGACGGCGCGGCCTGACCCGTAGACGAGGTTGACGACGCCATCCGGCAGGCCCGCCTCCTGGAACAGGCGCATCAGGTAGTACGCCGACAGCATCGCGGTCGAGGCGGGCTTCCACACCACGGTATTGCCCATCAGCGCGGGCGAGCTCGTCAGATTCCCGGCGATCGCCGTGAAGTTGAAGGGGCTGACCGCGAACACAAACCCCTCGAGCGGGCGATACTCCATCCGGTTCCAGACGCCCGCGGAGGACGCGGGCTGATCTTCGTAGATCCGCGTCATGAACTGCACGTTGAAGCGCAGGAAGTCGATGAGCTCGCAGGCGGAGTCGATCTCGGCCTGATGCGCCGTCTTCGACTGGCCGAGCATGGTGGCCGCGTTCAGCGTGTCCCGCCACGGCCCGGCCAGGAGCTCCGCCGCCCGGAGGAAGACCGTCGCGCGCTCCTCCCACGGCCACCGATGCCAGTCCTGCCAGGCCTTGGTGGCCGCGGCGACCGCCTTTCCGACCTGCTCGGCACCGCCCTGATGCACCTCCGCCAGCACGTGGCGCCTGGAGTGCGGCATGACCGCCTCGCGGGTCTTCCCCGTCCTCACGTCCTTACCGCCGATGACGAGGGGGATCTCGATCCGCTCGCCCTTCATCTGCTCCAGCCGGACGCGCAGGCTCTCCCGCTCTGGACTGCCGGGGGCGTAGCCTCGAACAGGCTCGTTCGCGGCCGGCGGGGCCCGGAAGATCGCGTTGGCGCCCACGAACCCGATTCTAGGGGAGCAGGTCTTTGAGGCACCGTCCGAGGGACTGTGCCTGGGGTGTCTCGGTAGCGGGTCGCCGGCGTGCGCTCACGCCTGTTGCCTCCGGACGCGGAGCTAGAGTCGGTGCGGGTGGCACCGCGACTCGTTCGTTACGAGGCTCCGGGCTGGGGCATCGGCGAGCTCTGGCTCGACGGCGAGCGCGTCATGTGCCACGAGGCGCCCCGTTCGCGTCCGGGCAGCGGTCTCGACGACGCCCATCCCCTCACGCGCCGGCTCCGTGCGTTCTTCGAGGGGGCCACCGACGACTTCGCCGATGTCGAGATCGACCTCGAGTCGCTGACCCCGTACGGCCGCGCGCTCGCCCGAGAGCTCCGCGGGGTCCCGCGAGGAGCCGTCGTCACTTACGCGGAGCTCGCCGCTCTGGCCGGGCGCCCCGGCGCCGCGCGAGCCGCGGGGTCCTTCTGCGCCCGAAACGAGCTCGCCCTCTTCGTGCCGTGCCATCGCGTCGTCTCCTCCGGGGGGATCGGCGGCTACGGATCGACTGGAGTCGAGTACAAGCGCCGGCTGCTCCAGCTCGAACGTGCCCATCTCTGACGAGGTACGCAACGAGCTCGCCGCAATGGAGCCGCGGCGCGGTTGCGACCGCCTCGCCGAGCTCTCGGCTCTCTTCCACTCCGCCGGAAGCCTGCACCTGCGCGGGCGAGGGAAGGTCGCGGCCCACCTCGACCTCTCGACGGCCGCCGTCGCGCGCCGCGCCTTCTCCCTGCTCCGCAGCTTCGGCGTCGCGTCCGAGATCCGGACCTACCGCCTCCAGGCCTTCGAACGGCCAACGCGCTACCAGCTGCACATCGCGGGCGAGACCCGGGCTCTGGAAGTACTGCGTGAGGCGGGGGTGCTCGATGCGCGGCTCGCGCCGCTCGAGCATCCACCGAAGCGGGTCGTCGGGAAGGCGTGCTGCCGCGGCGCCTACATCCGCGGTGCATTCCTCGGCGGTGGCTCGCTCAGCGGGCCGCGATCGCCGCACCTCGAGCTCCGAACGGTCTCGCGCGCGAGCGCCGCTTTCCTCGTCGCTGCTGCGGCGGCGGAGGGAGTGAGCCTCGCCGTGCAGGAGCGCCGGCGTTACGTCGCGGCCTACGCAAAGGGGGCTGAGACGATCGCCGACGCGCTCGCACTCGCGGGAGCCAGCGACGCCGCACTCGCGTTCGACGAGGCCGCCGTCGTCGGGGAGGCGAAGGCGCGGGCGAACCGGCTCGCCAATGCCGACCACGCGAACCTCGTCCGAGCCGGCCGCGCGGCTCACGCCCAGCTGACTGCGATCCGCCACCTCGAGGCCTCGGGACGGCTCGAAAGGCTGTCTCCAGCTCTGTTACAGGCAGGGCGGCTTCGCCTGCGGTACCCGTCGTTGTCACTGAGAGAGCTCGGCGAGAAGTCACGCCCTCGTGCGACGAAGGCGACCCTCCACCGTCGCCTGAAGAAGCTCACCACCCTCGCTGAGCTCTGACTCGCGCGCCGTCTTACTCGTTGCAGTTCCTCCTCACATGCACTCGGCCCTCATGGTGTTCGCCCGGCCGATCTAGTCCGCGGAGAAGACGGGCCGCTGAGGCGCCGCCTGCGGCGCCGACCATAAGAGGGTGGGCGGCTTGCCGCCCCGCCCGTTCCGCCCGATCGGCCCGCCCTCGCCGGCGAAGCCGTCAAGGGCGGGCCGGAGGGGAAGCTCCGAGGACGACCTCCCCCTCCGGTTGAACCTCGCTCCGGACCGGGCGCCGGACGGGGTCTGAATCCGACGCCGGACGAGCAAAGACCCGCCGGCGAGAGTATGAACCCATGGCAGTCGAGTACGCCACCCCAATTACAAGGAAGGGTTGTCCGAGTTGCAAATGCGCTCGGGGACGCTCCCGATGACGGCCCTGTCCGAACGCCTCGGGCGGGAGACGTACGGGCCCCCGCACGGCCGACTCCCTTGACAGAGCACCGGTTCGGCCTCTTACTGTAGAGCCGTGCGGCGCACGCTTGCCCTGTTCGCGATCGGCCTCGTCGTCCCGTTGGCCGCGACTGCCGCGGCCACCGCCCCGGACGTTCGGGTGGTCGCCTGGGCAAGCACGACATCGAAGACGGCCATTCCTCCGACCGACGCCGTGGGGAGCGGGGTGTATTGCGCGCCCCGGCCGATCAAGCGGCTCTACGCGTTCGTGCGGTTCAAGGGAATGAAGAACAAGACCCCGAGCTCTGCCACCTGGTACTACCAGCGCGACAAGGCCTTCGTGTTCAACTTCGCGTGGAACGACGGACCCTTCGGACGAACGGCCTTCAATCTCTTCCGCACGAAGGGGACGCTCGAGGAGGGGACGTACAGGGTCGAGATCCGCAGCGGCGGCCGCCTGCTCGCAAGCGGCTCGGTCGACCTCGAGTTCGCTCCCTGCAAGTCCTGAACCTGCGTCGCCCCGCCCACGACCCCCGTTAGACTCGCGGCGTCACGCGAGCGGGGGGTGGAGAGTGGCGACTCGGGTCGCGATCAACGGCTTCGGGCGAATCGGCAGGAACTTCCTCCGCGCGCACCTGAAGCGCGGCGGCGACTTCGAGGTCGTCGCGGTGAACGATCTCGCGGCGCCCGACATCCTGGCCCACGTCCTCAGGTACGACTCCTCCCACGGTGTGCTGGATGCGGAGATCGCTGTCGAGGGCGATCGCCTCTCGGTCGACGGTACGTCCTTCCAGGTTCTCGCGGAGCGGGATCCGAAGGCGCTTCCCTGGCGCGAGCTCGAGGTCGACGTGGTCGTCGAGTCAACAGGTCTCTTCACCGACCGCCCCGGCGCCTCCCAGCACCTCCAGGCGGGCGCGAAGAAGGTCCTGATCTCGGCGCCGGCAACCGATCCGGACATCACGCTCGTGCTCGGCGTCAACGACGACCGCTACGACAGGGAGCAGCACAACATCGTCTCGAACGCCTCGTGCACGACGAACTCGGTCGGCCCGATGGCGAAGATCCTGCTCGACGAGTTCGGGATCGTCACCGGCTTCATGACGACGATCCACGCCTACACGACCGAGCAACAGTTGCAGGATCAGATCGCGCTAACGCGGAAAGGCAAGCCCGATCTGCGGCGCATGCGCTCCGCCGCGAACAACATCGTGCCGGCCTCGACGGGCGCGGCCCGCGCCATCGGCGAGGTGATTCCGGAGCTCAAGGGACGCCTCGACGGGATGGCGATGCGCGTGCCGGTGCCGGACGGGAGTGTCACCGACCTCGTCTGCGTCCTCGGGCGGGAGGTGACGAGGGACGAGGTGAACGAGGCCTTCAGCTCCGTCGCCGACAAGGATGGGTGGGCCGGGATCCTGGAATACACGGAGGATCCGATCGTGTCGTCCGACATCATCGGCAACCCGCATTCCTGCATCATCGACGGACTCTCGACGATGGCCAATGGGAATCAGGTGAAGGTCATCGGGTGGTACGACAACGAGTGGGGCTATAGCTGCCGTCTCGTCGACCTCGCCGGAATGCTCCTCTAGGCACATGAGGCGACCGCGGTCGGTGCGCGACGCCGATGTCGCGGGGAAGCGCGTGCTCGTACGGGCTGACCTCAACGTCCCGCTCGAGGACGGCAAGGTCGCCGACGACACGCGGATCCGCGCCTCGCTGCCGACGCTCCGGCTCCTGCTCGACCGCGGCGCCGCGGAGGTGCGCGTGTGCTCACACCTCGGCCGCCCGGAGGGTCAGGACCCCCACTACGCGATTGCCCCGGTAGCCGAGCGTCTGCACGAGCTCCTGCCCGATCCGCGGGTCCGCGTGCTCGAGAACACGCGCTTCGACGCGGGCGAGACGCGCAACGAACCGGCGTCTGCTCAGAGGCTCGCGGCCGGGTGCGATCTGTACGTCGACGACGCCTTCGGCTCCGCGCACCGTGCCCACGCCTCGACCGTCGGCGTCGCGGAGCTGCTCCCGGCCTATGCGGGCCTCCTGCTCGAGCGCGAGCTGGCGGAGCTCGGGAAACTCCTGGGCGAGGTCGAGCGGCCCTTCGTGCTCGTGTCCGGGGGCTCGAAGGTCGACGATAAGCTCGGCGTGCTCCAGAACCTCGGGGGCAAGGCCGACACCGTCCTCGTCGGGGGGAAGATGGCGGAGGAGCTGCGCCAGGAGAATCCTCTGTCCTTCGAGGTCGTCCTGCCGCGGGACGTGGTTGCCGCCGCGGCCTTCGAGCCGGATGCAGAGAACCGCGTCGCGCCGTACGACCGGCTGCCCGAAGGCTGGCTCGGGCTGGACATCGGCCCCGCGACGCGTGAGGAGTTCGCGGGCGAGATCACCGCGGCACGGACGATCTTCTGGAACGGCCCGATGGGGGTCTTCGAGTGGCCCCCGTTCGCCGCGGGCACCAGGGCCGTGGCCGAAGCGGTTGCCGCCGCCGACGCGTACTCCGTCGTGGGCGGTGCCGACTCGGTGCGGGCGCTCAGCGAACTGGGGCTCGAGGAGCGGGTCTCGTTCGTCTCGACCGGCGGGGGCGCAGCGCTCGAGCTGCTCGAGGGCAAGGAGCTTCCCGGAGTCGCCGCCATCCCGGAGGCCTTGTGCTGATCGCCGGCAACTGGAAGATGTTCATGGGTCCCGTCGAGACCGGGGCGTTTTGCCGCGCGCTGCGCCAGCGTGAGTTGGGCGAGGTCGACGTCGTGGTCTGCCCGCCCTTCGTCTCGCTCGCGACGGCGGTGCAGGAGCTTGCCGGCTCCGACATCGCCGTCGGCGCCCAGAACGTCCACTGGGCCGCCGAGGGAGCCTTCACCGGCGAGATCTCGGGATCGATGCTCCGCCAGCTCGGCGTCTACGGAGCGATCGTCGGTCACTCGGAACGGCGGCAGTACTTCGGCGAGACCGACGAGACGGTGGCGAAGCGAGTCCGCGCTGCGCTCGACGCCGGCCTCTCCGTGATCGCCTGCGTCGGCGAGACGGAGGCCGAGCGCGAGGCGGGGGAGACGGAGGCAGTTCTCCGGCGCCAGCTCTCGGTGCTGAAGGCCTACGACGATCTCGTGATCGCCTACGAGCCCGTCTGGGCGATCGGCACCGGCAAGACGGCCTCGCCCGAGATCGCGCAGGAGGTGCACGAGCTGATCAAGGGCGAGCTCGACCTACCCGTCCTCTACGGCGGATCGGTCAAGCCGGAGAACGCAGCCGAGCTTCTCGCCCAGCCGGCGGTCGACGGCGCGCTCGTCGGCGGTGCGTCCCTGGACGTCGACGCCTTCGCCGCGATTTGTCAGGTCGGCGCCCGTATCCCCTCGTAGCGCTCGTGATCCTCGACGGCTGGGGCTGCGCCCCGCCCGGCCCGGGGAATGCGATCGAGCTCGCCCGGACGCCGGTCTTCGACCACCTGTGGCGAACCTTCCCGCACACGAGGCTCGACGCGTCCGGGCGCGCCGTCGGGCTGCCGCCGGGACAGATGGGGAACTCCGAGGTCGGCCACCTGACGATCGGCTCCGGGCGGATCCTCTTCCAGGACCTCGAGCGGGTGAACCAGGCGATTGCCTCCGGTGGCTTCTTCCAGAACCCTGCACTCCTCGGGGCGTTCGAGCACGCGCGCGAACGCGGAACGAGCGTCCACCTGCTCGGGCTCGTCTCCTACGGCGGCGTCCACTCCCACATCGACCATCTCCGAGCTCTGCTCGACCTGGCTGGGCAGCTCGACCTGACCGATCGGACGTACGTGCACGCGTTCACCGACGGTCGCGACGTCTCGCCTCATGCCGCGGCACACGACCTTGCCGAGCTGCCTGCCGCGCGGGTCGCCAGCGTCTGCGGCCGCTACTACGCAATGGATCGCGACGGCCGCTGGGGGCGAACCGATCGTGCCTTCGCGGCCATCTGCCGAGGCGAAGGCCTCGAGGGGTCAGACCCCGTTAAGGCGGTCGAGGATGCCTACGCGCGCGGTGTCACCGACGAGTTCATCGAGCCCGTCGTTCTCGAAGGACGGCCCCGGCTGTCGGTTGGAGACTCGGCGATCTTCTTCAACTTCCGTCCCGACCGTGCGCGCCAGCTGTCGGAGCGCCTGCTCGACGGCGGCTATGACCTGACGACGATGACGCGCTATCGCGAGGATCTCGACTGTCCCGTCGCCTTCGCCGAGCAAGATGTCGCCGAGACCATGGCCGAGGTCTGCGCGCGCCACGGCGTCCGCCAGCTACACGCCGCCGAGACGGAGAAGTACGCGCACGTGACCTACTTCTTCAACGGCGGGCGCGAGGAGGAGTGGGAGGGGGAGAACCGGATCCTCGTCCCCTCTCCCCGGGACGTCGGCACCTACGACCTCAAGCCCGAGATGTCGGCTGCAGAGGTCGCCGCGCGCTTCGCTCGCGAGATCGGCGAGGGCTACGGCTTCGGGATCGTCAACTTCGCAAATCCGGACATGGTCGGTCACACCGGTGTCGTGCCCGCGGCCGTCCGGGCGGTGGAGGCCGCCGACGAGGCTCTCGGAGAGGTGGTCGAGGCGGTCGAGCAGGCCGGAGGAATCTGCCTCGTGACCGCCGACCACGGCAACGCGGAGGAGATGCTGGAGGCAGACGGAAGCCCCGACACCGCGCACTCGACGAACCCCGTTCCGCTGATCGCGACCCTCCGGAACGAGCTGCTTCGGGCAGGAGGCGGTCTGCGCGACCTCGCGCCGACGACGATCGACCTGCTCGGCCTCGAGCGCCCGCTCGAGATGACGGGCACGAGCCTCCTGGCCTTGGAGCCCCCATCGCAATGAGCACCGGGCCGCTGCGGCCACGCTGAGCTGCCCGTGGACGACGTCCTCGGTTGCGCCCGCGTCCTCCAGATACGAATGCGGCCTGCGCCCTTGCCACGGCCCAGTTCATCGCACCGCATCGACCGCCTGGGGCATTCCGATAGTGACTCTTAACGGGAGAGGGGGCCGAAGCCCCCTCTGCGTGACGCGGACGGACCCCTCCGTCTGACGCGTCCTGTGGAGTAGTACGTCGACCCCCCGTCGAGCCGTACTCCTCGATTCCTCTAGTGCTCCGTCAGGTCGGGTCTGTAACCGGGGGCGACGAAGAAGCCCCCTGGTGACTCTTCGGGGCGCGAATGGCAGAGACGCGAAAAGCTCGGGTAAGGATTCTGCTCACCCCCGGTGCATAGACCTCAGTCACGGATGCACCCGGTTATACTCCGCCACCTTGTCGCTCCCGCAACCTGACCTCGGGGTTCTCCGGAAGGCGCAGCGCGGTGACGAGCGCGCATTCGCCCTGATCCTCCGGGCCTACGAGACGCCGGTCTACAACTACATCGTGCGCCTCGTCGGCGACCGGGCGCTCGCCGAGGATCTGGCCCAGGAGGTATTCCTTCGGGTCTATCAGGGCCTGCCGAACTTCTCGCTTCGATGCCGGTTCACCACCTGGCTCTTCCAGGTCACGAAGAACCGCGTACTCGACGAACTCCGCGCCAGCGAGCGGCGACCCCGGTCGACGGTCGCGCTCGAGGACCTGCCCCCGCTCGAGGTCGTCGACCAGCCGTTCGAACGGATGGAGACGATCGACGCGGTTTGGCGCGCAGTCAACAACCTGAACGTCGACCTCAAGATGGCTCTCCTCCTGCGGGACATCGTCGGCCTCTCCTACACGGAGATCGCGGACTCGCTCGAGATCACGCTCGCGACGGTCAAGTGGCGTATCTACAAGGCTCGGGAGGACGTTCAGCTCGCGCTCGCGCGCGAGGGGATCACGGTCGGCTCGCAGGAGCGGGCCGAGCCGAGCCGAGCCGGCTAGGGCTTACTCAGCCGCTCAGCCAGTCAGTCCGGCTCGCGAGCCAGTCCAGCAGCGAGAGGGCGCGTCCGCGCGCGACGGCCGCATCGGTGCCGGGTCGGCACGCGCTCGATTCGACGAGGGTGTTGACACGGGCGAGCAGATCCTCCTGGTAACGGGGAGGAATCCGTCGCCGATTGAGCTCGCGGATCGCCTGACCCCGGAGCTGTGAGGCCGCGGTTGCCGCCGCGCACGGCCGGTCCGCCTCGAGGAGCTGCGACACCCGCTCCACGCCGCTCGCAAACGCCAAAGGAAGCCCCGGGACGGGTGCCCGGTCGCCGCACGCCGCGAGAAGCACGCAGCTACACGCCGCGAGCGAGGCGCTCTGCCAGCGCATCGGGAAGGCCAGCTTCACGAATCTCGGCTTGCGTCGCCTCGACCTGGTAGTCGATCCGCCGGAAAGTGGCCTGACCGCGTCCGAGGTCGAGGAGCAGGAACGCCGCCCGCGGATCGCCGTCCCGTGGCTGTCCCACCGATCCAGGGTTCAGGAGCCAGCGCCCGCGGCCGAGGTCGACCTCGTGACCATCCTCCGCGACGCCCCCGTCGAGTGAGCCGGCCGACTCGAGGATGGCGATCGGCACGTGTGAGTGACCGACGAGCACGAGCGGCGCAGTCGTCAGCTCGAGGGCGGCGACAACGGCCTCGCCCGTCAGGATGTAGTCCCAGACAGGGTCGCGCGGGCTCGCGTGGAAGAGCTCGGCGCCGTCGCGGACGGCGGTCGGCTCGAGCGGCTCGAGGTAGCTGCGAGCGGCGGCTGAGAGGTGCTCCCGGGTCCACCGGGCGCTCTCGGCCGCGTCCTCCGAGAAGTCCTCGAGGTCGATCGAGCCGAGGACGCCGAGGTCGTGGTTGCCCGCGAGCGACACGTCCGCGCGTCCCGAGACAGCGTCGCAGCATTCGTTCGGCCGCGGGCCGTAGCCGACGACGTCGCCGAGCGACCACACCTCGTCTGGCTGCTCGCGCTCGATCTCCGCCAACACTCTTTCGAGCGCGTGCAGGTTTCCATGGACGTCGGAGAGGACCGCGACGCGCAACGAACGATCGCTCAGCGGGCCCGGACGGGCGTGGGAGACTGAAGGAGGATGGAGCGGAGGCTGAGCATCGCGACGCGGGCGGCAACGTTAGCGGCGGCGGCCGCAGGCTGGTCGGTCGCGGCGTACTTCCTCTGGGCCTCGAGCCGAGTCCCCGACGACTTCCGGCTCCCGAAGCTCCACGAGCGGAGCTACTTCGGCGGCCACGTCCTTGCGCGCGCGATCCGGTTCGAGCGCTTCGAGCGCTGGGACTTCGTGCTCGCCGAACTCGCTCTGCTCTGTGCACTCGCGTTCTACGCCCAGCGTGGGCACCGGTTCGCGAGCGAGTCCGCCGCTGGCCGGATCGGCACCGGGATGCTCCTCGGCATGCTGGGCTTCGGGATCGTCTGGCTCGTCCAGATCCCCTTCCGGGCGGCCGACTTCTGGTGGCAGACGCGCTACCACGTCGTCAAGGGCAACGTCGTCGCCTACGTCGTCGGCGATTGGCTTCAGCTGGGCGCCGAGTTCGTCTCACTCTGCCTTGCCCTTCTGATCGTGATGGGGCTTGCAGGGATCATGGGTCGGTACTGGTGGGTGCTTGGAGGGCCGGCTTTCGTCGGGATCGCCGCACTCTTCCTCTTCGTCTCGCCGTACCTGACGAATCTGAAGCGGGTGCACGATCCGCGGCTCGCGGCGGACGGCAAGGCGATCGCGGCGAAGGAAGGGGTGGGCGACATACCTCTGCGGGTCGAGAAGGTGAGCGATCAGACGACGTTCGTGAACGCCTATGCCTTCGGAATGGGGCCGAGCCGACGCGTCGTCCTCTGGGACCCGCTGCTGCGCTATCCCCGCCGTGAGGTCGACGTCGTCATCGCGCACGAGTACGGCCACCAGGCGCGCAACCACCTCCTCAAGGGGATTGCGTGGTACGCGCTCTTCGCGATTCCGGGGGCACTTCTCATCGAGGTCGCCACTCGGCGGCGTGGCGGGATGCGCGACCCGCTCGCCGTCCCACTCGCGCTGCTCGTGCTGGCGGTGCTTCAGCTGGCCGCAAGTCCGATCCAGGCCCTAATCTCGCGCCGCATCGAGACAGAGGCCGACTGGATGGCGCTGCAGACGACGCGCGACCCGCGCTCGGCGCAGTCGCTCTTCACCCGCTTCACGACGACCGACCTGTCCGACCCGAGTCCGCCCACCTGGTCGTACGTCCTACTCGCCGATCACCCAACCGGCCTCCAGCGGATCGCGTTCGCGCGGGAGTGGGCCGCCCGCTACGGCGGCCGCGCGAGGCCCTAGGTGCCGCTCGCGGTGCCGACATCAGGAGTGCGGGCTTGCCCGCCCTCCGTCTGAAACGACCGCACGAGCGCACCCGAGTAGAGACCCACGCTCCTAGGCGCCGCCTGCGGTGCCGACCTCAGGAGTGCGGGCTTGCCCGCCCTCCGTCTGAACCGGCGGCACGAGCGCACCCGAGTAGAGACCCACGCTCCTAGCTAGGGTGCCGGCGGTGTCTCGGGGAGGTTCTTGATCCCCTCGCGCGTCGCCCACTTCGACCACGAGTCCTGCATCGCGTCGAGGAGTTCGCGCATGAACCTCGTCGAGAGGTTGACGCGCGAGACGACGACGCCAGGGACATCGCCCTCCTCGACCTCGTGGTCGATCCGCGCGAAGGTGATCGTGAACTCGTAGTCCGAGAAGCTGATGTTCGCGAAGTTGGAATAGACCCCCGCCAGGTGGGTGGGGTCCAGGTGGATGTTGAGCTGGCGCTCGACTCCTTCGCCGTCCACGCCCGGGGATACTACTCCCGTGGAACGCGACTACAGCCTGCGGCACCTGCTGCTGGCACTTACGGCCTTCTTCTCGGCGATCGCGGCAGGTTCGATCGCCTTCTCGCTCATCCTCGACGAGGCCTTCCACGCGGCTGTGTACCGCGCTGTGATCACGATCTCGCTCACCGGAATCGACTCCGTGCCGCACGGAGCGGGCGGAGAGACCGCGACCATTTTGCTGATCCTCACCGGAATGGCAATCTACGGTTACCTGGCGGCCGTCCTGGTCGAGGTGATCGCCCGAGGCGTCCTCACGGGCGCGTGGACTGAGAAGAGGAGGCGACGGACGATCGACCGGTTATCGGGCCACTTCATCATCTGCGGCTACGGCCGGGTGGGCAGGCGCGTGGCGGGCGAGTTCCGCCGGACCGGCAACGCGTACGTCGTCGTCGACTTCAACGAGGACGCGATCGCAGCGGCGCACGAGGCCGACGAGCTCATAATCGAGGGAAGCGGGACGGAGGACGAGAATCTCGAGGCCGCCGGTCTCACGCGCGCGAAGGGCCTCGTCGTGGCCTCCGACGACGATTCCGACAACCTCTACATCACCCTTTCGGCACGCACGGCCCAACCCGAGCTGCTCATCGTCGCCCGCGCCTCCGACGAGGAGGCTGCGAAGAAGCTCCGACTTGCCGGTGCCGACCGGATCGTCGAGCCCTACCTCGCCGCGGGCCGGGTGATGGCGAACCTCGTCCTGAAGCCCCAGGTGACGGCCTTCGTCGACCTCATGACCCGTCCCGGCGACGACTTCCGGTTCGAGGAGATCGAGATCACGAGCGGCTGCGGCGGCCTGGGGCGGACGATCGGCGAGCTCCAGGTCCACACGCGAACCGGGGCCTACATCGTCGGCCTACGCAAGGTCGACGAGACCTTCGACACCACCCCTGGGCCCGGCGCGCGGCTGGAGGAGGGCGACATCGTGGTCGCTGTGGGGACGACGGGCGAGCTGCGAGCGGTCGAAGCAATGCTGGCGCCCTCCGAGGCCGTTGCCACCGCCTAGGGCGCGGGCGCTCGCGGCGCTCGAGGGGGCGCTCTCCGCCGTTGCGGGCGCGGAGGTCGAGCTCGAGCGCCCGAACGACCCTACGCACGGGGACTACGCGACGAACGTCGCCCTGCGGCTCGCGCCGGCGCGACGGCAGGCGCCTCGCGAGCTCGCGCAGGAGCTTGCGGACTCGGCCGCCAAGCTGCCGGCGGTCGAGCACGCCGAGGTCGCCGGACCCGGCTTCCTCAATCTCTGGCTCTCGCCTGCATGGTTCGGTGGGGCGCTCCACGAGATCCTCGCCGCCGGCCGCGAGTTCGGCGGCCGCTCCGCGGTGGCGCCGGAGCGGATCCAGGTGGAGATGGTCTCCGCGAATCCGACAGGCCCCGTGACCGTAGCTTCGGCACGGAACGGCGCCTACGGCGACTGCGTGGCACGGCTGCTCGAGTTCGCCGGCCACGACGTCGAGCGCGAGTACTACTACAACGACGCCGGCACGCAGATGGAACTCTTCCGCGCCTCGGTCGAAGCCCGCCGCAGCGGGATCGACATCCCGGAAGGCGGCTACCAGGGCGACTACATCGCCGAGCTGGCGAAGCTCGCTGAGGATCCCGTCCCGGAGATGCTCGGGCAGATCGAGGCGACGCTGGAGCGCTTCCGGATCCACTTCGACTCGTGGGCGCTCCAGAGCGAGCTGCAGCGCGAGTTGCCGCAGCTCCTCCCGCGCCTGGACACCTTCGAGAAGGACGGTGCGCTGTGGGTGCGCTCGAGCGCACACGGCGACGCGCGCGACCGCGTCCTCGTCCGCTCCGCGGAGCGGGGCGGTCTCCCGACGTATGCCTCGGCCGACATCGCGTACCTCGACTACAAGCTGCGGCGAGGCTTCGGCCGCGTGGTCTACGTGCTGGGGGCTGACCACCAGGACGTGCGCGGCTGGTACGAGGTGGTGGCTCGGATGCTCGGCCACGACCCCGCGCGGGTCGAGGTCCTGCTCTACCAGCTCGTGCATCTCACCCGCGGAGGCGAGCTCGCGCGGATGTCGAAGCGCCGCGGCGACGTCGTCTTCCTCGATGAGCTCCTCGACGAGATCGGGGTGGACGCCGCGCGCTGGTACCTCGTCAACCGCGGGCACGACCAGACGATCGAGATCGACGTCGACCTGGCGGCGGAGCGCTCGCAGAAAAACCCGGTGTACTACGTCCAGTACGTCCACGCGCGCATCGCCGGCATCGAGCGCAAGGCCGACGGGTTGCTCGTCTCGGCCGCGCCGCCGGAGCTCCTCGAGGACGAAGAGCGGAGCCTCGTGAAGTGGCTGGCGGCCTTTCCCGGGCTCGTTGCGGAGGCGACCGAGCGCAGGGCGCCGCATGCGATCCCGACCTACGCGATCAGGGTCGCGGACGAGTTCCACCGCTTCTATCACCGTCACCGCGTCCTCGAGAGCGACGCGCAGGCGTTCCGGCTGGCGCTCTGTCGGGCGACGAAGCACGTCATCGCGCGCTGTCTGGACCTCGTTGGGGTCGAGACGCCGGAGCGTATGTAGCGGGCGGGTTGACTCCAGCGCCGGAAGGATCGGATCCTGGCCCTTCCGAGCATCACTCGCGTGTGTTTTTCCTGCCGCGTCGCCCGGTGCCGCCCGCATCTCTCCTAGGATGTCTTCGTGGCGAGCCCGACCGGCACGGCGGCCGAAACGAAGTGGACGGCGGGTGGGCGGCCCGACCGAAACCTCGCGCTCGAGCTCGTGCGGGTGACGGAGGCGGCGGCGATGGGAGCGGCACGCTGGATCGGTCGCGGCGACAAGGAAGCGGCCGACCAGGCGGCGGTCGACGCGATGCGACTGATGCTCGACACGGTTCAGATGTCGGGGATCGTCGTCATCGGAGAAGGGGAGAAGGACAAGGCGCCGATGCTCTACAACGGCGAGGAGGTCGGAGCCGGCGGACCGAATGAGGTCGACGTCGCCGTCGATCCGCTCGAGGGCACGCGCCTCACCTCGCTCGGCCAGCCGAACGCGATCGCCGTGATCGCGGTCGCCGAACGCGGCTCCATGTTCTTTCCGGGCGCCGCTGTTTACATGGACAAGATCGCGTGCGGGGCAGAGGCCGCTGCGGCAATCGACATCGAGGCGCCCCCGGCCGAGAACGTGCGTCGAGTCGCCGAGGCGAAGGGAATCGAGCCGAGCGAGGTGACGGTTGTCGTGCTCGACCGCGACCGCCACACGGATCTCGTCGCGGCGCTGCGAGAGGTCGGCGCCAAGGTCAACCTCATCCCCGACGGCGACGTCGCGCCCGCGCTGGCGGCGGCGCGGGGCGGGACCGGGGTGGACCTGCTGATGGGCATCGGCGGCACGCCCGAAGGCGTCATCTCCGCTGCGGCAATCAAGTGCCTCGGCGGTGCGATCCAGGGGAAGCTCTGGCCGAGGGACGCGGACGAGCGCCGCAAGCTCGTGGCCGGCGGCTACGACCTGGACAGGGTGCTGAGCGCCGACGATCTCGTGGCCGGCGAGGACTGCTTCGTCGCGGCGACGGGGGTGACGACGGGTGCGTTGCTCTCAGGCGTCCGATACACAAGGGAAGGTGCTGTCACCGACTCGATCGTCATGCGCTCGCGCTCGGGAACCGTGCGGCGGATCGAGGCACATCACGCCTTCGAGAAGCTCTCGCGCTTCTCGAACATCGCGTACCGCTAGCTCCTTCCGAGAGCGAGGCCGCGCCGGACAGGATCGAGCTAGTGGCGCAGGCCGGCAAGCTCAGCGTTGACCGGTTGTTTCACCGGGCCTACGCGAGCGCCGCCGTCTCCCATTCCGGCGCGTAGGTGCCCGACCGGGCGGCGCCGTTGAACTTCGCGCGCCGATAGAACGCCTTCTGTGCCTCCTCGACGTTCTCCGCCGCGCCGGCCCAAGCCTTGAGGGCGGGGGTCTGGAGCGCGCGGCCGTAGGAGAAGCTGAGCTGCCAGGGGTGCTCCCCGAGCGCGTTCATGGCGTTCAGATTCGAAGTCGCCTGCTCGTCGCTCTGCCCGCCGGAGAGGAAGACAATGCCGGGAACGGCGGCGGGGACCACTCGGCGGAAACACCCCAGCGTCGCCTGTGCGACCTCGTCTGGCGAGTCCTGCCCCCTGTCCTTTCCCGAGAGCACCATGTTTGGCTTCAGCAGCATGCCCTCGAAGGAGACGCGCTGGTCGAAGAGCTCGGTGAAGACAGCCTGCAGCGTCCGCGAAGTGATCGAGTAGCAGCGGTCGATCGTGTGGTCGCCGTCCATCAACACCTCGGGCTCGACGATCGGCACGAGGCCTGCTTCCTGGCTCAGCGCCGCATACCGCGCCAGGGCGTGCGCGTTCGCCCAGATGCAGTAGTCGCTCGGGATGTCGGCGCCGATCGTGATCACCGCCCGCCACTTGGTGAAGCGCGCGCCGAGCTCGCGGTACTCCGCGAGACGCTCGCGCAGACCGTCGAGCCCCTCGGTCACCGTCTCTCCGGCCGCACCTGCGAGTGGCTTCGCGCCGCTGTCGACCTTGATCCCGGGGATGACACCGCGGTTCGAGAGGAGTTGAGGGAACCGTGTTCCGTCGGCCGATGCCTGGCGAATCGTCTCGTCGAAGAGGATGACGCCGCTGATGAATTCCTCGACCCCATGCGTCGTGAACAGCAGGTCACGGTATGCCCGCCTTGCCTCTTCATCCGACTCCACGCCGATCGAGTCGAAGCGCTTCTTGATCGTCCCCTCGCTCTCGTCGGCGGCCAGAATCCCCTTTCCAGGAGCGACGAGCGCCCTGGCTGTAGCCTCGAGTCCCTCTTCGGCCATCGAATCCTCCTCTCGCTTGCGAGTCGTCCGCGCGATTATCCCCGCTCGCGCCCGAGCGTCACCCGGGATCGCCACCGCCACCGCCTCCGTTGAGCAGAATCGTCGCGCGAGAGAGCTCGCGCGGTGTCGGCGGCAGGATCGTCCCGGCGCTCACCCACCACGCGGGATGGATCTCGCGCCAGTCGTGGGTCGTATCGTCGACCCAGGGCCCGGCGACGGTGACGTGCGCACCGACCTCCGGGACCACGACCCGTAGGCGGTCGCGCGGGATCACCTCGACGACGAGGTTGCCGCCGGTTCGCGCGTTTCCGTCGGAGAGCAACCCACGGTCTGTGTCGTCGAGCCGCAGGTCGATGTGGATGTCGCCGTCGAAGTCCTCGAACTTGATCGCCTGAACGGTTCCTGTGGCGATGCGGCACCTGCTCCGAACGTGGAGGCGATCTGGATGGTAGATGCCGGTGAGCGGGTTTCCGCGGCGGCAGTACGGATTCGATGCGACGAGCGGCGGCCGCCGGAAGCCGCGCGCCGCGATCGCGCCGACGACGACGACGAGGAGGAGGAGAAGCGCGGCACGCGTCATGTTGTCAAGGATGGCGACAACGGCACCGCCACGCAAGTCCCTCTTTCGGACGTGTCCTCTGCGGACCGCCTCGTCCGCGCGGCGCTACACTTGCGACGGCGCGCGGACGTAGCTCAGTTGGTAGAGCATCAGCTTCCCAAGCTGAGGGTCGTGGGTTCGAGCCCCATCGTCCGCTCTCGCTCCAGGCTCGAGACTTAGCGTGTTATCGACGCCGCGCCGGACTCTCGGGTCCGCCACGCGGGGCCGACGACCGGCCCACGACCACCGACTCACGCTGGTGATCGACTGGTGATCGAGGTCGACGACCCGCGTGCGACAGTGAAGTGAATCGAGCGGCCGGTGACGCAGCCTGAACCATCCCCGGCGGCCGTAACCTTCACCCGGTCGGGAACGTTCGCTCGTCGGGCGTCATCGAAGGCGTGAGGCGGCCGGTCAGCTCGGCCAGTGCTCCACGAGCCTGCGCCGTGTCTGCGCGAGGTGCTCCGGCAGCACCTTGACGTCGGCGAGCACCGGCATGAAGCTGGTGTCGCCGGCCCAGCGCGGGACGACGTGGAGGTGGACGTGATCGGGGAGGCCGGCACCGCCGACCCTTCCCAGGTTCCAGCCGAGGTTGTAGCCGTCCGGACGGTAGACAGCGGCGAGCGCAGCGATGCCCTCGCGAGCGAGACGGTGGATTTCCAGCACCTCCTCTTCGGTCAGCGCGCCGAACTCGGAGCCGTGGCGCAACGGCGCGATCAGGAGGTGGCCAGACGCGTACGGGTACCTGTTGAGAACGACCAGAGAGCTCGCGTCCCGCCGGACGACGAGAGCCTCCTCATCCGGGCGGCCGCCCGCCTCACAGAGGAAGCACCCGCTCTGCTCGTCAGCGCTACCGACGTACTCGAGGCGCCACGGCGCCCACAACGGCCGCGTCATGGAGCGGCTTGTACCAGAGCGCGTCCGCGCACGACGTCGGGGACGCCGAAACACTCGGCGAGTGAGGCGCGCTGGCTCGCGAGAGTGTCAGATCCAGCGCTTGTGTCGCGAACCGTTCAACCATGCGGGTTGGGCGGTTCTTGGTACTGGAACTTGGTACCGGAATGGCGAGCGCGCCTGGGTTTGTGACGCAGGCCAGAAGCCGGGCTTGAATCTTATGTCACTTTTTCTGACACAACCCGGCCAGCGGCCCTGCATCGGTTGTGCGGATCCCGTAAAGAGCGGTTTGAACGCGCTCCGAACCGGAGAATCGTTAAACGATAGTTATCGTTGTACGATGATTCGGGGGCTTTTTTCATGAATACATTCAGACTGATTCTCGTTGCCGCGGTCACAGCGGCCGTGCTCGCGCCGGGCGCGAGTTCGCAAACGAACGCACCGCCGCTTAACCGCTGTGCCCCGCAGATCGCGGGCAAGCTCGTCGT
>JBBQDZ010000002.1:0-35200 GCA_038320185.1 Gaiellales bacterium | reverse complement strand
ACGCTCGAGCTCGACGGCGAGAACGTCTCGTTTCGCGGCCCGGCGCAGGCGATCGCCGCCGGCGTCGGCCTGCTGCCCGCCGACCGCCAGCGGGAAGGTGTCTTCATGGTGCGCCCGGTCGCCGAGAACCTGAGCGCGCCGTCGTGGCACCGGCTGGCCAAGGCGCTCGGTTTCATCACGAGTGGGATCGAAGCCGACGCCTACCGCCGCTGGCACGACACCCTGGGGATCCGCTCGCGCAACGACCCGGCTCAGCCGATCGGGACGCTTTCAGGCGGCAACCAGCAGAAGGTGCTGCTCGGTCGCTGGCTCGAGCGGCAGAGCCACGCACTCCTGCTCGTCGAGCCGACGCGCGGGGTCGACGTGGGGGCGCGGCAGGAGATCTACCGCTCGATCAGAGCACTCAGCGCAAACGGGGTCGGCGTCCTCATTCCCACCTCCGACTACGAGGAGGTCGTCCAGGTCGCCGACCGCGCCGCTGTCATGGCCCGAGGCCGTATCGTCGCCCGGTTGTCAGGCGACGAGATCACGACCGAGGCGTTGACCGAAGCGGCGGGAGGCTGACGATGAGTGAAGCCAACGAACCGACGCAACTCGCCACGGGTGAGGACGCCGCGGGAGGGCCGGCCGTGGCCGCTGCCGTGCGGACGCGCAGGGGACGGTCGATCCCCGAGCTCGCGGCCCTGATCGCGTTCTTCATCGCGGAAGTCGTCTTCTTCTCGCTCAAGTCGCCCTACTTCTGGCATCCACTCTCGGCGAACGGCTGGGACAACTGGTTGAACATCCTGACCGCGGTCGCAGTCGCCGGCATCATCGCCGCGCCCGCGACCCTGCTGCTCGTGGCGGGGCAGTTCGACCTCTCCGTCGGCTCGGGCAGCGCCTTCACCGGAGTGATGATGGCCTACATGGTTGCGGGTCACGACCTCTCGATCGGGCTCGGCGTGGTGCTCGTGCTCGCCGTCGGGCTCGGAATCGGCGTGATCAACGGCTTCTTCGTCACCGTCGTCGGGGTGAACGCCTTGATCACGACGCTCGGGATGCTGGCCGTCCTGCGCGGGCTCGGGAAAGTCGTCTCGGGCGGGCAGACGCTGATCCTCGAGAACTTCGGCGGTCTCGGCACGTCGCGACCGTTCTGGAACATCCCGACGCCGGTGCTCGTCCTCGCGGCGATCTTCGTTGTCTTCTGGTTCATCATGCGCTACACGGTCTTCGGGAGGTCGATGTACGCGATCGGCGCGAACCCGGTCGCGGCGCGCCTGACCGGCGTCCGCTCGAAGCGCCTGATCTTCGTTGGCTTCCTGCTCTCCGGGCTCTGCACCGCGCTCGGCGGCCTGATCCTGACGTCGCAGCTCGGCGCGGCGTCACCGGTGGCGTCGCTCGGACTGGAGCTCTCAGTCGTCACCGCCGTGATCCTCGGCGGCGCCAGTCTCGCGGGAGGACGCGGAACGATCCTCGGCACGATCCTCGGGCTGCTCATCATCGGCGTGCTGAACAACGGTCTGATCCTGCTGAACGTCGACCCGTTCTGGCAGGAGGTCGCCCAGGGAACGCTGCTGATCGCGGCAGTGTCATTCGACCAGCTGCGGATCCGGCTGACGTCGGGATGACGCTCCCCCACTACGCATTCCTTGCAAGGAGGTAGCCGTGGAACGCATCTGCTTCACATTTGCGCTCAAGCCGGGAACCGAGGAGGAGTACAAGCGGCGTCACGACGAGATTTGGCCCGAGCTGGTCGAGGAGATCCAAGCGGCCGGCATCCGCAACTACTCGCTGTTCCGCCGCGGTCTGCAGATCACGGCGTACGCGGAGTGTCACCCGGACGCGGCGACTTCGTTCGGCAAGGTCGGTGCGTCGGAGGCCAACGTGCGCTGGGCGAAGTGGTTCGACGACGTGATCGAGCGGCTGACGGACGAGCAGGGGAACCTCTTCCGCGCCGACGAGGTGTGGCACCTGGATTAGACGGCTCGCGCGACCGCCTCGGGCTTGCCGCTCCGAGCGCTCCGGTAGGCGGCGTCGAGGATCTCGACGGTGCGGGCGCCGAGCTCGCCCGGCGCCCAGTTCCGGACGTCCTTGCCGAGCGCGAGATCGACCAGCGTGTGCGGCGGGCCGTCGCAGTCGTAGAGCGAGTCGCCCTGCTGAACCGGCAGCTTCGTGTCGCCGCCCTCGGGCCGGTAGATCCACACGAGCTCGCGCTGGAGGTCGCAGACGAAATGTCCCTCGCTGCCGATCGCACGCGTTTCGAGCTGGTGCTTGTTGCCGTCGTAGCCGAGGTGCGCCGAGCCGCCGGCCAGGACCCCGACGGCGCCGTTTGTGTAACGCAGCGAGCACGCGTCGTAGTGCTCGACCGGCGAGTCGAGAATCGTCGACATGTAGGCGAACACGTCCTGACCCCGTAGCTGAGTCAGCCAGAGCGCCAGCCCGAGCGCGTGGGAGAGCTGCGCCTGGCCGTAGCCGCCGCCCGAGACGCGCGGGTCGGTCCAGGTCGCCTGCTCAGGCACGGCTTCGGGATCGGCGGCGGGATAGGCACCGGTGTTCGAGAGCAGCTCGCGCGTCGCCGAGGTCATGTGCACCACGAGCTGCTCGACTGTCCCGATCCCGGTGCACTCCATCAGTTCCTTCGCCGCGCGCAGCATCGGCCGGAAGTTCCAGCCGAACGAGCAGACCACGTGCAGGCCCTTGCGGTCGGCCAGCTCGACGAGATCCCAGGCATCGGCAGGGTCGATCGTCATGGGCTTCTCGACGAGCACGTGCGCGCCCGACTCGAGCGCCGCCTTCGCGTGCTCGTGGTGCAGGCCGGTCGGGCTCGCGACGAGGCAGATGTCGATGCCTGCGTCGATCACGTCGCGGTAGTCCTCGCTCGCGACCTGGAAGCCGAAGTCGTCCTTGATCTTCTGCAGGAGCTCGGGCCCTTTGCGCGAGACGCCGACGAACTCGACCTCGTCGCGCCGCTGCGCGAAGTTCGGCAGGTGGGACGCAACAGCCCACGAGCCCGCACCGATCACACCGAGCCTCAGTCTCTTCGCCATCAGGAGCTCCTCTCGCGCCAGGGTTGGAGCTCGACTCCGTCACCCCAGCTCGGAATTGGTGGTTGCAGCGGCTCGTCGACCCAGAGGAACTGGCCGTTCACCTCGCTCTCGAGGATCCTCAGGACGAGGTCGACCGCCTTCGAGGGCGGGTCGCCTCCCGTCTCCTCCACCCAGGCCGCCCACTCGGAGAAGGGCTGGGCAACAGCGCCGAGCCGATCGGCCTCGTCGCGGATCTCGGCCCACATCGCCGTGCGGACGTCGCCCGGGTGCATCACGTTGGCGGTCACGCCCGTGCCTTCGACGTCGGACGCGAGATGACGGGTGAGCTGGTTGAGCGCGGTCTTCGCAGTCGCGTAGGCGCTCCCGAGCGCACCGGGCGGGTGGAGCGAAGCCGCGGAGGTGACGTTGACGATCCGGCCCCAGCCGGCGTCGATCATCCCGCCGACAAAGGCCCGGCAGGTGAGGTACGGCCCGATCGCATCGACCATCAGCGTCTCGATCCAGGCGGCCGGATCGGTATCGCGGACGCGCTCGAGCGGGCCGAACGTGCCGGCGGCGTTGATGAGAATCGTCGGCGTCCCGAGTTCGGCGTCGACCTCGCGCGCGAGCCGCGCGACCTGCTCGGGATCGCGAACGTCGGTGCGAAAACGCTCGGAGCTGCGCGCGACGGAGGCGACCCGGACCCCGCGCGCGGCCAATGCGTCGGCGACGTCCTTGCCGAGCCCGCGGCTCGCTCCCGTGACGACGGCGACGCGATCGGAGAGCTCGATCATGCGGGCTGCTGCCCTGCCTTCGTCTCGAGGTGGAAGATCTCCTGCAGGTCGCCTGCGTCGACGATTCCTTCCTCTGTGAACGCCATCAGCGGCTTGAAGAGCTCGCCCCAGCGATCGTGTACCTCCGTGTGCCAGAGCCGGTCCCAGGCGCCCTCGTCGAGGATCTCCGAGTAGTAGAAAACCACCGGGTCGGCCTCGAAGGCCGTCATCCGCGCGATTCCGCTTCGCTCGATCTCATCGACCAGCTCGGGCCAGATCTTGTCGTGGTGCTCCTTGTATTCGGCCAGCGCGCCCGGCTTGAGCCGCAGCGTGAACGCTCGACGGATCATGTGAGCTCTGCCTCCTGATTCTCCGGCACCTCGCCGGTGTTGATTGCGTGCAAGAGCGAGCGCGACTCGAACGCGCCGGCGGGACGGTCGGCGACGATCCGGCCGCGATAGAAGACGAGGATGCGGTCGCAGAGCCCGAGCAGCTCGGGCAGCTCGGTGGAGCGCAGGAGGACGATCCGACCCTCGTTCGTGACTCGACGGACGAGTCGGAAGATCTCGCTCTTCGCCCCGACGTCGACGCCGCGGGCCGGGTCGTCGAGCAGGATCACGTCCGGCTCGATCTCGAGCCACTTGCCAATCACGATCTTCTGCTGATTGCCGCCCGAGAGATGGTGCACCTGCGTCCAAGGTGAGGGAGTCTTGATCTGTAGATCGTCGATCTGGCGCTTGGCCGCGGCGGTGAGGTCGCCCCGTGTCAGCCACGGCGAGCGTCGCTGCAGGGCTCCGGCCGAGACGTGCACAATATTCCGCGCGACATCGCTCGCGAGCATCAGCCCCTGGCGCCTGCGGTCGGACGGTACGAGGCTGATGCGTCTCCGCGCCGCCGCTGTCGCCGACCGGGGCAGGCCTCCCCCGTCGGGAAACACGGCTTCGCCTGCATCGGCACGGCGGGAGCCGAAGAGAACGCCGAGGAGATCGGAGACACCAGAGCCCTCGATCCCGGCCAGCCCGACGATCTCGCCGGCGCGTGCCTCGAAGCTGACGTCGTCGAGGCGGCGGCGCAGCGAGACGTGCTTGACGGTGAGGGAGCGTCTCGAGGCGTCCGGCGTCGCCTCTCCCCGGTCGGGATAGAGCTCGTGCTCCTTCCGCCCGATCATCGCGTGGACGACCGCCTCGATCGTCAGGTCCGCGCGGTTCTCGGTCAGGACGACCGCGCCGTTTCGCATCACGGTGATCCGGTCGGCGATCTCGAACACCTCCTCGAGCCGGTGCGAGACGTAGAGCATCGTGATACCGCTGCCGGCGAGCCGGCGCAGGACGGCGAACAGGCGGCCGGTTTCCTCTTCGCTGAGCGCGGAGTTCGGCTCGTCGAGGATCAGGATGGACGGCTCGGAGAGGAGGACGCGACAGAGCTCGACGAGCTGCTGCTCGCCAATCGGGAGGAATCCGACTTGCTTGTCGAGGTCGACGTCGAGGCCGATCTCGGCAAGGACGGGCGCGGCGCGCTCGGCCATCTCCTTCGTCGAGATGAGACCGCGCCGCAGGGGCTCGTGGTTGACGAAGAGGTTCGCGAGCACCGAGCGGTTCGCAAACAGACTCAGCTCCTGGTAGACGATGCCGATGCCTCGCTCGCGCGCCATTTGCGGCGTCTGGGCCTCGAGCACCTCATCGCCGAGGGCGATGCGGCCGGCGTCCGGTCGAACGGCCCCGGCGAGGATCTTCATCAACGTCGACTTTCCGGCGCCGTTCTCGCCGACCACCGCGTGTACGGACCCCCGCGACGCCTCGAAGTCGACGTCGTTGAGCGCCTGCACGCCTCCGTAGTGCTTCGTCAGGCCGCTGATCGCGATCGCCGGGAAATGACGGGAGGACGGCCCTGAAGGGCCGTCCTCCCCACACTGCTCTAGCTCACCGGCTCGCATTCGCGATCGGCTCGATGTGTTTGCGCCAGTTGAGGAGCGGACCCTTGCCCCTGAACAGCGGCTTGTAGAACGCGTGCTGGATCTTCGCGTTCGTCTGGAACGCCTTGATCCGTGCCGGACTCAGCTTCGGCAGCCCGTACGGCTCGACCGCGCCCGACTTCGTGATCACCTCTGCCCCGGAGGAGATGAAACCGCTCTTCGGCAGAGCCTTCCCCGAGCGGAGCGCGTCGACGATCATCTTGATCGGCAGGTAGCCCTGGACGTAGCCGGTCTGGCCGATCGACATTAGGCCGTGCCCGCCCGCAAGCGCCGCCAGGTTCCCGAGCGTCGGATCGCCGCCGCCGGTGATGAACTTGTCGCCGTTCTGCGCGTTCAGCTTGCCGAGCGTCTCGAGGTCCTGGGCGCAGACGCCGATCAGCGCCTTCGCGTCGGGATTCGCGGCGATCAACTGCTGCCACGCGGTGAAGTTCTTCGTCGGGTCCCCCGTGACGTCGAACGGGCCCTTGATCGACAGACCCTTGCCGAGGCCGCGCTTGACGCCGTTGATCCGGTCGACGAGCGCCGGGAAGCCGGGAGCGCAGGTGCCGATCAGCACCTTGCCCTTCGCGCTCGCGCCGCCCATCTTCGCCCGCACCGCCTTGCCGAGAATCGCCCAGTCGCCAACCGAGCGCTCGCCCACGTACGGGGTGTGGACACGGCTCGAGTAGATGTTGAACTCGACGATCGGCTTGCCCTGCGCGACCAGCTGGTTGAGGCCGCCGGCCATCGAGTCGCCGGTGATCGAGGTCGAGACGCCGTCCGCGCCCGACGCGAACAGGTCCTGCACCATCTTCAGCTGGGCCGCGGGGTCGAAGCCGGCGGTGCCCTGGATCTTGACGTTCACGCCGAGATCCTTACCGGCATCGCGTGCGGCCTGCTCGACCTGCTTGATGAAGGGGTTGCCGACGAAGTGCGTGACGAAGCCGATCGTCAGCGTCTTTTTCGGAGCCTGGTGAGCCTCCGGCTTGTTGAGGCCGCCAACGGCAACCGCCGAGGCGATGGCTGCCGTGAGGATCAGGAAGCCGGTGATAATCAGCGCTCGTTTCACAGTGGTTCCTTTCTGGAGATGGTTCGATGTCCGTGGGACGCCGGTCCCAGAGAAAGAGCTAGCTGGCGCTGACGGCCCTCCTTTCCCCTGTGCGTCGCCGCTGCCACTTGATCGCCTGGTCGATGGAGACGGCGATGATGATCACCGCGCCCGTGACGAAGGTGCTCCAGGTCGCGTCGATGCCGAAGAAGACGATCCCACTCGAGATCGTGGCGATGATCAGCACGCCGATCAGCGCGCCGATCACCGTGCCCATCCCACCCGAGAGCGGCGTTCCGCCGATGATCACCGCGGCGACCACCGCGAGCAGGAACTGGCCGCCCGAGGCGGGGTCGACCGAGCCGAACGAGCCGACATACAGACTGCCGGAAAGGCCGCAAAACGCCCCGACGAGGACGAGAACGAGAACGCGTGTCCGCGCGATCGGGATGCCTGCCAGGCGCGCTGCCTCGGGGTTGCTCCCGATCGCGAGCACGCGGTAGCCGAAGCGGGTGCGGTGGAGAAAGACGTGTAGCGCGACGGCGAGCACGACGAAGACGATGGCGAGCACCGGGACACGCCCGCCGATGAAAGGTATCGGCCCGACACGATTATTGACGAGCGAGAAGAAGCTGCCCGAGACGTCGGGTGGGACGACCGCCGACGATTTGTTCACGACGAGCGAGAGCCCCTGGAACATCGAGTAGGTGCCGAGCGTGACGATGATCACGGGCAGCGCGAGCCCCACGCTCAGGAGGCCGTTGACGAGGCCGAGACCGGCACCGAAGAGGACACCCAGGAGCGCCCCGATCCACGGATCGACGCCGTGCACCATCGCGAGAGCTGCGATCACGGCCGAGAAGTTGAAGTTCCAGCCGACCGAAAGATCGATCTCGCCAAGGGCGAGCAGGAAGACGGTCGCGAGCGAGATGATGCCGAAGAACGAGTTGCTCGCGATCAAGTTGAGCAGGTTGCCGTGGCGGATGAAGGCGCTGTTGTGGACGCCGATGATCAGGACGAGGATGACGAGGGCGGCGAAGACGCCGAGTTCCTCCGGCACACGGCTCGCCAGTGCGCCGAGCCGGAGCCGCCCCGAGGTATGCGCGACCGGCTCGCGGATGCCGGTCTCCGCCATCAGGCGCACCTACGGGCACTGATGCGGCCGCCCGCGCCGGGCTCGCCGAGCAGACGCTGGAGCAGGTTGGTGTCGGCGTCGACGCGGATGGTTTCCTCAGGATCTCCCTTGCCTCGGCGAGGCGCTACGCAATCAGTCCTGGAAACGGTTCCTACCATATCGCCTAACGAGATACAAGCGGCGCGCAGCGCCCGATCCGCGCCCTGGCGCGGCGCGGATCGGGCCCGGCTTTAGAGCAGAGCTGAGGCAGCTTCGGCGATCGCGTCCGTGCTCGGGATGATCGCGTCCTCCAGGGAGGGGCTGTACGGGATCAGCAGGTGGTCGGGCAGGCTGACGGCGCGGGGCGGGCTCGTCCAGTCGATTCCGCCCATCGTCAACTCGGAAATCACTGTCGCTCCCCACCCGCCCCGGTGCACCTGCTCCTCCGCGACGACGAGCCGGCCCGTCTTCTCTACGCTCGCACGGACGGTGTCGATGTCGAGGGGCCGCAGCCAGCGCAGGTCGATCACCTCGGCACTGACGCCCTGCTCTGCGAGCGCTTCGGCGGCCGCGAGGCTGCGATCCGCCATCAGCAGCGTCGAGACGATCGTCACGTCGGTGCCCTCGCGGTCGATCGACGCCTTGCCGACCGCGGCGATACCGGCCTCGCCGCGGACGACCGGGCCCTTGCGCCCGTAGAGGCCCTTGTGCTCGAAGATCAGCACAGGATCCTCGTCCCGGATGGCCGCGCGCAGCAGCCCGTAGGCGCCGGCCGGTGTCCCGGCGACCGCGATCTTGAGACCGGGGAGACCCATGAACCACGACTCGCCGGTCGCGGAGTGCTGGGTCCCGAACCGTCCAGTCCCGCCGCCGATCGAGCGCACGGTAACGGGAACTGAGCACTGGCCGCCCGACATGAAGCGGAACTTCGGCAGTTCCTCGACGATCGCATCGCCGGCGGTCGGGAGGAAGTCGCTGAACATGATCTCGACCACGGGCCGGAGGCCGGTGACCGACATCCCGATCGCGACGCCGATGAACGTGTTCTCGCAGATCGGCGTGTTCAGCACCCGTCCCGGGAAGCGCTCGATCAACCCTGTGTTCGTCTTGAACACGCCGCCCTCGGCACCGACGTCCTCGCCCATCAGCAGCACCCGCTCGTCCTGCTCCATCTCGTCCTGCAGCGCGGCGTTGACGGCCTCGCGGTAGGTGAGGTCCGTGGTGGCTCCGGGGACGGTCCGCTCGGTCGCCTCAGCTTGCGTAGACATATGCTTCGATCTCCTCGAGAGTCGGGGTGGGAGCGGACTTCGCCCGGTCGGCCGTGTCGTCGACCAGCTGCTGGATCTCGTCCCTCAGCGCAGCCTGGTCGTCGTCCGAGAGCTCGAGCGTCGCGCCGAGCAGAGTGATCGGGTCGCGGAGTTTCCAGGCCTCGAGCTCGCCCTCGGGGCGGTACTTCGCCGGGTCCGTTCGCGAGTGACCGCGGAAGCGGTAGGTCTTCATCTCCAGCAGGCTCGGGCCTTCGCCGCGGCGGGCCCGCCCGACCGCCTCGCCGACCGCGTCGCGCACGGCGTCGATGTCCTGGCCGTCGACGATCGATCCGGGGAGGCCGTTCGCCTTCGCCCGCTCGGCGATGTCGTCCACCGCGGTCGTCTCGCGCAGCGGCGAGTACTCGCCGTAGAGGTTGTTCTCGACGATAAAGACGACGGGCGCCTTCCAGACCGATGCCATGTTCAGCGCCTCATGGAAGGTGCCGATGTTCGTGCCGCCGTCGCCCATGAACGTCAGCGCAACGCGGTCGGTGCCTTGGAGCTTCGCCGAGACGGCAGCGCCCACGGCGACCGGCAGGCCGGCCCCGATGATCGCGAACGCACCGAGCAGACCGCGGGAGACGTCGGTGAAGTGCATCGAGCCGCCAACGCCGCCGCAGCACCCGGTCGCGCGCCCCATCAGCTCGGCGAAGCAGGCCTCCATCGAGACCCCCCGGGCGAGGGCGTGCCCGTGGCCACGGTAGGTGATCGTCAGGTAATCGTCGGCTCGAAGCGCCGCGATCGCGCCCACCGAGACGGCCTCCTGGCCCTGACAGAGATGGGTCGTCCCCTCGACGAGCCCCTCCATGAAGAGCTCCTGGACCTTCTCCTCGAAGAGCCTGATCTCGACCATCCGCCGGTACCAGGCGAGGCGTTCTTCATTCGTCGTCATCGCATCTCCTCAGTCGTTGAGCAGCGTCGGGTTCTCGAGCGCCTGTTTGAACGTTCCCATGAACCGACCGGCCTCGGCGCCGTCGATCGCGCGGTGATCGGCGCTGAGCGTCGCAGTCATCACCGTGCGCGGCACGAGCCGGTCGCCCTCGTAGCGAGGCACGCGGCCAGCCCTCCCCGTCGCGAGGATCGCGACCTGCGGCGGCGTCACGATCGCCGCAAAGGCGGAGACCTCGAACATGCCGAGATTGCTGAGCGTGAAGGTGGCGCCGGTAATCTCGGAGCCGCGCAGCTTGCCCGAGCGCGCGCGCTCGACCAGATCCCGGAGCGCAGCCGAGACCTCGAGGGTCGTCAGTGAGTCGCACCCGAGCAGAGCGGGCGCGATCAGCCCGTCGTCGAGTGCGACAGCGACCCCGACGTTGATCGGGCGCATCCGCACGAGGCCGCCCTCCTCGCTCCAGACGGCGTTCAGCTCCGGATGCTCACGAAGCGCGGCCGCCACCGCTCGCACGAGCAGGCTCGTCAACGTGACGCGCTCACCGGACTCGGTGGCCAGCCGCTCCGTCTCCGCAACCGCGGAATCCATGACGACCTCGGTGGCAACGTAGAAGTGCGGCGCCTCCCGCTTGCTCTTCGTCATGCGGCGCGCGATCGCATCGCGCATGCGCGAGAACTCGACGAGCGTGCCGTCTTCCACGGGGGAGGTCAGTCCGGACTCTCGATGAAGCCGATCACGTCGCCGACGGCGACCTCGGCGCCCGCAGCGCTGACGATCTCGACGAGCGTTCCCGAATGGAGGGACTCCATCTCGACCGCGCTCTTGTCGGTCTCGACCTCGACGATCGGCTCGCCGCGCCGCACCTCGTCACCGACGGCCTTCAGCCAGGAGCCGACCTTGCCGGCCTCCATGTCGTAGCCCAGATTCGCCATCTTGATCTCGTTACGCATGCGCCCGACCCTAGCCCTCTCTGACGCGGGAGTCGTTGACAGCCAGCGACGTCCGACCGTACGCTTCGAGCCATCGTCTTCCCTGTCTCCGCACATCCTGGAACCGCTTCCAGCGCCAGTCTAGCCCGGAGCCTCCGACCGGGTCAACTCCAGCTGCCCGTGGCCGCAGGCTGAGCGCGGCGCTCCTCGGGCTGGCCGCCGCCGTCGCGCTCGCCGCGGCTGCCGTCCTCAGTCGCAGGTTCGCAGTCCGCTACCCGGCCCGGCAGCTTCCAGGGCCGCTGTTCGCGCTCAACGCGGCTGTGGTCGCCCCGGCTGCACCCTTCGTCGGCTGGACCTTCTCCTGGCACATCGCCGCCGTGCTCGGCGCCTCGGTCGTGGTGATGATCGTCACCGCAGTGGCGATCTTCGAGCTGTTCGCCGAGGGGAGCGCGACCGCCGTCACGGCAGGCACGGCAGTAAGCCCGCTCGCCGCGGTGCTCTTCTCCTCCCTCCTCCTCCCCGCCGGCGGCTCGACCGGCGAGATCCTCGCTGCGACGGTGGTGGCAATCGCCGTGCTCGCGGCCTTGACCGACTCGTTCGCTGACCTCACACGCGGCCGCGCCGTCACGCTCCTCGCGATCTCCGCCGCCGGGAACGGCCTGCTCACGGTGCTCGGCAAGGACCTCGTCGACGCCGGGGCGGGCGTGATCGAGATCTACCTCGTTCGCACGAGCCTCGCCGCCATCATTCTGCTCGCGCTCTTCCCGCCGCGCGACCTGCCCGCGCGTGAGCTCCCGCGGATGGCCGCCCGCGCCAGCGCGATCACCGCTTCCTTCTTACTGATTCTCGTGGGACTGCAGAGAGGGAGCGCGACCTCGGTGCAGACGATGGTCGCTACGGCGCCGCTGATCCTGATCGGAGCGGAGCTCGTCTTCCGCCGGCGGTGGCCCTCGGGCCGGGTTGTACTCGCCTCGTTCGTGGCACTCGCCGGGGTCGCCGTCGTGCTCGGGTCGAGCGCGCGTTGACGAGGCGATCAGGCGGCAGGCTGGTAGAGCTCGAACGAGATGCCGTCGAGGTCGTGGAAGTAGGCAACCCGCGCCCCGCGGTTCGGGCCGGCGTCGACCTCGACAGGTCCCTCGGCGCGCGTCGGTCGGGCGCCGGCCTTCACGGCTCGTCGCCACGCCTCATCCGCGTCGGAGACCCGGAGGCAGATGTGCACGTTCCCCGGGTTGGCTCGCGCCTCGGCGTTTGGGCTCTTGTCGAGCTGGTAGTCGAGGAGCTCGAGCATTCCTCCGCCGGGAAGGTCGATCAGAGCGGCCTCGATCGCGACGCCCGGATAGCCGACGCTCTGCCCGAGGTACGGACGCTCGAGCCTGCCGCGGAAACGCGCGCGGACGCCCAGCAGCTCCTCCCAGAACGCGAGCGAGCGTTCGATGTCGGCCACGGAGAAGCCGACGTGGTGCATGCCGTCGAGCCAGGATGCGCCGCCCGTCATCGCCGGGGGAGACTACCCCGGGCGGCGGCACATATCATCGGCCGGTGACGGCGACACGGGCCCTGGTCGAGCATGCGCTCGCGCGCGTCGAGGCGGCCGACCCGGGTCGGCTCGACGCCCTGGCCGGCCGCTCGTTCTACGACTTCGCTACCTGCGTCCACGGGGGTCGCCGCGCAGTCGACGCTACCTGGGCAGAACCGGCGGGACGTTTGGCTGTCGAAGCGCACGCGCTCGACCGTGACGACTTGCACCCGACGACGCTCACGCATCCCGGAGGCGTCGTCTGGCCCGCTGTGGTGACCGCGGGCCGCGGTGCCTCCGGCCGGGAGGCCGTCGCAGCGGCCGCTCTCGGCTACGAGGTGGTCGCCGCTGTCGCGACGTTGCTCGGACGGGATGCGAGGCGTTACTGGCACGTAGCCGCCGTAGCGGGCGCTCCCGGCGCGGCAGCCGCCGCCGCGGTCCTCACAGGCGCCGGCATCGACGTGGTGACCGCGGCAGTCGGACACGCACTGTCGGTCACCGGCGGTTCGATCCAAGCCATGCTCGAGCGCTCGGGAACGCGGCTCGTGCATCGCGCCCATGCGGTGCGGAGCGGCCTCGCCTGCGCCGATGCCGCGACGGCAGGGTTGACGGCGACGCAACTCGGCCTCGAGTCGCCGAACGGCCTGCTCGCTGCAGTCGGGAGCCACCTGAATCCGTGGTCGGAGCTGCGCGGAGGCTCAACTGTTCTCGCGGCTACGGCGCTCCGCCCGTGGGCAGCGACCGGCTTCGCGCAGGCGGCGGTGGATGCGGCGCACAAGCTCGGGCCGATTGCCGCGGACGAAGTTGCGACCGTCTCGATCTCCGTCTCGGCCGGCGCCGCAGCACTCGCCGGGAACCTCCGGCCGGCGACGGACGAAGAGGCCTGGTGGAGTGTCGCGCACGCGGTCTGCGTGACGCTCGTCGAGGGCGCCGAGGCGCTCGAGCACGGTCTGACGGACGACCCGGTCGTGAGGGCGCTGCTCGAGCGGTGCGGCGTCGTCGGCGACCGAGACGACCTCGGCGCCACCCTCGAGGTACAGCTCCGCTCCGGTTCTACATCGACCGCGACCGTCCCGCTCGCCCTCGGCGACCCGTCGCGTCCGCTTAACGACGAGCAGCAGCTCGCAAAGTGGCGCAGCGTGACGAGAGGCGACGGCACGGACGCCCTGGAGCGTTGCCTCGCAATCGCCGAGCAACCGTTCGCAGAGTTCCTCGAAGCGCTTCTCTAGGCGGCGATCGTGCCGTGGCGCTCGAGGCTCGCGACCGCCTTCGCGAGCGCCTCCATGCCCGGGAAATCCGCGACCTCGAGCGGTGCCGAGAGCCGGCCCTCCGAGACGACGTAGAGCCGGTCGGCGACCTCGTACACCTCAGGGATCTCGGTGCAGAACAGCACGACGGGGTGCTCGGCCGCGTATGCACGCAGGATCTCGTAGATCTCCGCTTTGCTCGCGATGTCCACCCCTCGCGTCGGCTCGTCCAGCGAGAGCACCTCGGGGCGGCGCGCGAGCGCGGCCGCGATCGCAACCTTCTGCTGGTTCCCGCCGCTCAGAGAGCGAATGCCGATGTCGATTCCCGCGCTCTTGACCTGGAAGTCTGTGCGCAGCTGCTCGGCGAGCTCCCGCATCCGCCGCCGCCGCAGCCCCAGCACACCCGAGATCTGCCGGTCGAGCCGGATCACGAGGTTCTCGCCGACCGTGAGGTTCGTGAAGAGACTCGAGGCGCGATCCGCACCGACATAGGAGACCCGTGCGGCAAGTCCGGCCGGACGGACTCGGCGTCCTGCGACCTCGATGGTGCCGCGCACCCGTTGCAGGCCGGCCGTCGCCCGGACGATCTCGCGCGCTCCCGACCCCTCGACGCCGATCAGCGCGGTGATCACGCCCGAGGGCGCGTCGAGGTCGAGCTCGGAGAACGCCCCACTCCGGTCGGTCAGGCGGGCGAAGCGTAGGCCGGGCGCGACGACCGGCGTTGCCGACCCCGTAGCGGCGACCCGTGCTGTCGCGAGCTCGAGCCCGCGGACGAGCGTCTGCGCAATCTCCTCGGCGGTCAACACATCCCCTTCGATCACCCGCACGCAGCGTCCGTCGACGATCACCCCCACCCGGTCGGCGTGCGCGGCGAGCTCGGTCAGCCGGTGCGAGATCAGCATGACGACATGGCCGGTGTCGGCGAGCCGGCGCATCAGGCGGAAGAGATCGGCCGACTCCTCCGGCGTGAGCGCCGAGTTCGGCTCGTCGAAGAGCATGAGCCGTGCGTCGCGAACGAGGGCCCGTGCGATCTCGGTGCGCTGCTGCAGGGCGAGCCCGAGCGAGCCGAGCGGGACGTCGATCAGGGAGCCGACGCCGAGCTCGTCGAAGAGGGCGCGATCGGCCGGATCGACGCGCGGCCACCACAATCCGCTCTGCTCCCGTCCCGCGGCGATGTTCTCTCCGATCGTCAGGTTCGGGAAGAGTTGCGGCTCCTGGTGCACGACCGCCACCCGGTCGGCGCCGAAGGTGCGCGACCACGCCTCCCCGTCGACGAGGATCTCGCCGCTGTCCCGCTCGACCTCCCCGGCCAGGATCTTGACCATCGTGCTCTTGCCGGCGCCGTTCGGCCCCGCGATACCGAGGATCTCGCCCGGCCGCACCTCGAGCGAGAGTCCGGCGAGCGCCACGGTGTCCCCGTAGACCTTGCGGAGGTCACGGATCACGACGCCGCCCTCCGCGCGCCCTGTCACCGTTGCCGGCTCGTCGTGAACCGATCGATCACGACGGCCCCGATCGTGACCGTCCCAAGCAGGATCTGCTGCGCGAAGGGGCCGGCCGCGATCAGCGCGAAGCCGTTCGCGAGCACAGCAAGGAGCAGCGCGCCCGTGAGCGTGCCGATCGCGGTGCCCTTACCGCCGGCGAGGCTCGCGCCGCCGATGATCACCGCCGCAAAGACGGGAAAGAGGTACGACTGACCGTCGTTCGGGCCGGCCGAGCCGATGAACGAGAAGTCGAGAATGCCCGCCAGGCACGCCGTCAAGGCACAGACGACGAAGGCGAGGAACGTATAGCGGCGCACCGGCAGCCGGGCGATCTGCGCCGCGGGCCGACTGCCGCCGATCGCCTTCAGCCGGAAGCCGAAGAGCGTGCGACCCAGGACGAAGCCGAAGATCACGAGGAGAGCGAGCGACCAGAGCCCCTGTTCGGGGAAGTTCCACGGTAGGTTGGCATTCCCGAGGTTCGAGAAGACGCGGAACTCGCCCTTCGGCACGGTATGGCCCTCCGGCGGAAACTCGGCGCTGAGGTTCTGCGTCTTGCCGATGTAGAGCGTGAACCCGAACACCAGCGTGCTCGAGCCGAGCGTGGCGATGAACGACGGGATGCCGACGACCGCCGTGAAGAATGCGTTGAAGAGACCGACCCCCGCCGCCGCGAGGAACGCGATCAGGATCGCCAGGTAGACCGGGACGGCGTGCGTGATCCAGAGAACGGCAAGGATGTTCGTCGAGAGGCCGTAGACGTTCGCGAACGAGAGGTCGATCTCCCCGGCGATGATCACGAGGGTCAGCCCGAGCCCCATGATCGCGATCGTGCTGAGCCCGCGCACGATGCCGAGCAGGTTGTCGACCTGCAGCATCTGGCCGTGGGTGCGGATCGAGAAGTAGCCGGCGACGATGATCACCGCGAGCGTTACGCCCCCGAGGCGGGCGATCGTCGCGCGGGTGCGATCGAGCCGGCGGATCGTCCCGCGAGCCGGGCTCGGTTGCGTGGAGGAGGGTTCGCTCACGGAGATGGAGGATCGACCGGCGGCGCGGCGACCGAAGCGATCCGGTGAGCCGCGCCGCCTGTCGGGTGGCCGTCGGTTACTTCTTTTTTCCGAGCAGCTTGTCGAGCTGGGCAAGCGCCTGCTTGTAGTTCCCCTTCGTGACGACAGAGAGCTGCTGCGTGTTCGGCAGGACCTTCCCGGTCTTCAGGAAGGTGGCGCACGCGAGGGCTCCGAAGCCCGCCTGCTCCGGCCACTTCTGATCGAAGAGGGCGATCTCGGTGCCCTGCTTGAGCGCGTCGATCTGGGTCGGCGTGACGTTCCAGCCCACGCTGTAGGCCTTGCCGGCCCGACCCGCGTCCTTGAGCGCGCGAGCTGCGTAGCCCGCGCCGATGTCGACGTTCTCGATCACGTCGACGTTCTTGCCGGCGCCGGCGAGGAACGCCTTGTAGGCGTCGTAGGTCTTCGCCGGGTCGTAGGTGACGCCGAGCGCGCTCTGCTCGCTCGTGATGAACTTTGCACCCGGGATTGCCTTCTGGATGCCGAGGCGGAAGCCCTTCATCCGGCCCTGCGCCCAGAACTGCGACGGGTCTCCGCCGGAGACGGCGAAGGTCTTGAAATGCAGCTTGTGCTGCTTCATGTACGCGATGACGGTCGCCGCGGCGGTCGCGCCTTCCTTGAGCGGCACCTGCGTGAAGTTCGTCAGCTCGTTTCCGTTCGAGGTCACGCCGACGGTGAAGACCGGAATCCCCTTCTTGAGGACCTGGTTCGCGATCGATGTAAAGCCAGTGCTGTTCGACGGCTCGATCGAGAGGCAGTCGATCTGGTTCGTCGCCAGCAGCGCCTGGATCTGGGAGATCTGTTGCGGAATGTCCCCGGCGGGAACGGATGGGGCGATCGCCTTGCCGCTGAGGGGGTAGATCTTGCTGCCTTCCGGGAGTGTCTTCTTGTACCCGGCGCTGTACTGCTGCGAAAAGCCCTCGATCGCCGAGGACTGGTAGGAGAACACGTAGTTGGCCGTCTGATGTTTGTTGATCTTGTCCGCGATCCGCTTGGCCAGGGTGAACGTGCTCCCGTCCTTGAGCTTCAGTGTCCACTTGCCCTTGGCGGTCGAGGACGCGGAGGTCGGCCGCGCCACCCCGACTGTCGCGAAGACGAGCACTCCGAGCACGACCGCGACAGCTACGGCCACGGCCCTTCTCTTCCACGTGTGGCCCGAGCTTCCGTTCTTCATGCCGCGTTCACCTCCTCGCCGACCGCCGATGCGCAATCGCCCACCCGCGGAGGACGTGTGTTGGAATCGTTTGCAACCCTGAACCAAATCGAGTACGGCGTCAAGGGCCACGCCGTCAGAGCTTGCTCCGCCGGAAGCCACCGTCGATGCACATGATCTCCCCGGTCACGAAGCTCGCCGCGTCGGAGAGCAGGAACGCGATCGCGGCGGCGACCTCCTCCGGCCGGCCCAAGCGACCGAGGGCGTGTGCGCGCTCCGCCGTCTCTCGCACGATCACGCCCGTCTCGAACCCCTGGTGGACGAACGGCGTGTCGATCATGCCGGGCGCGACGGCGTTGACCCGGACACCGGCTGGCGCCCATTCGACCGCGAGCGTCTGCGTCAGCCCGGCGACGGCACACTTGCTCGCGATGTACGGGAGCCGCTTGGGAAAGCCGAAGAACATGGAGATCGAGCTCAGGTTCACGATCGAGCCGCTTCCCCGCTCAACCATTGCGCGGCCCGCCGCCTGGCAGAAGGAGAAGGTGCCGCCGAGGTTGATCGCGAGCACGCGACTCCACTCCTCGAAGGTGAGGTCGAGCGCCGCAGCGTGCAGTTGGATACCGGCCGCGTTGACGAGCCAGTCCGGCGGGCCGAGCTCGGCGGTCACTGCCGCAACGGTTGCGACCACTGCCTCGTGATCTGCCACGTCGCAGCGATAGGCCGTGACCCGGTCGCGTCGATCCACGAGCTCGTCTGGCGGGGCGCCCAGATCGATCGCGGCGAGCGTCAGGCCCGGGTCGGCCTCGAGCAGGGCGAGCGAAGTCGCGAGCCCGATCCCGCCGGCTGCGCCGGTCACGAGCGCGACGCGGCTCATCGGTCGAGCCGGTACCGATCGACCACGTCTTCGAGCACTTCGATGCCGAGACCCGGTCCCTGCGGCTGCGGCATGAAGCCGTTCTCGTGCACGACCGGGTTCGCGACGAGCTCGAACTGCGCGACATCCTTGATCGGCTTCACCTCGAACTGCTTGCAGACCGGAGAGGCCCAGCTGACAGCGAGGCTGACCGCGGAGACGATCGCCGCCGACCAGGCATGCGCGTTCGCCTGGGTGCCGGCGCCCTCAACCCGCTCGACGGCATGCCAGAAAGCCGTCAGACCTTCGGCACGTCCAGGATCGAAGCCGAGCACGTCGCAGGTGCCGGTGGCGAGGATCCGCTCGACGCCCTCGATCCCGAACTCCTTCTCGCCGTAGGCGATGCGCGTGGTCGTCTTCTCACGCAGCGTCGCATATCCGTCGGGATTCCAGTGCCCGAGAGGCTCCTCGATCCAGTAGAGGTCGTGCTCCTCGAAGGCGCGGACACGCGCCACCGCCTCGGCCACGTCCCACTGGACCGCCACGCCCATGTCGAGCATGATCGCCTTGCCGGGGCCAATCGCCTCGCGCACCCGCCGCATGTACTCGACGTCGCGGTCGTGCTCGTAGCCGAGGCGCGCATCGCCGCGCTTGCCGAAGCCGACCTTGAACCCATGGAGACCCGTCGAGAGCCATTCCGCGGCCTGATCGGCGAGCTCGCCGAGATCGGCGCGGGATGCATGGCCGGACGCGATCGCCGGCAACTGCTCCTTGGTCGGGCCGCCGAGCAGGTCGAGCACGCGCGCGTCGAGCGCCTTGCCCTTGAGATCCCAGGCGGCGATGTCGATCGCAGCGACCGCCATCGAGGCGATGCCGCCATTCCCGTACCACCAGGAGTGGTTCTTCATGGCGCGCCAGATCGTCTCCGTCTGCAGCGGATCCATGCCGATCACGACCTCACCGAGGGCGTCGATCAGCGTCGCCACCGAGTGGGCCGCTTCGGGCCAGTAGGCGACGCCTTCTCCCCAGCCAACGAGCCCCTCGTCGGTCGTGACGCGGGCGAGACAGACGTGGCGCGTCCGCCCGTGGTCGTTCGGTTCGGGGTAGCCGATCGGGATCGACTCGACAGCGGTGATGCGCATCGGCCCTCCAGTGCATTTGCGGTCTGCGTTGTGCAGCGACGGTAATGGAACCGATTCCGATAGGCAAGCGCCCGGCGCCCGAATTGCTTTACGGCCGGCCGTCTGCTTGGCTTCTCAGCTGGAAACGATTCTGAGGAGTCTCATGGGACGTCGAGGCGTGGTCACGGGGGCTGCCAGCGGCATCGGAAGGGCCGCGGCCGAGCGCCTCCTGCGGGAGGGAGCAAGCGTGCTCGCGGTCGACCGAGACGCCGCCAACCTCGAACCGCTGGCCGAGGCGGGAGCGACCGTGCTCGTCGCGGACCTCGCCGACGAAGGCGACCGCGAGCGGGTCGTCGCCGCGGGCGAGGGAGCCGACTATCTCGTCAACTCCGCCGGGATCATCCGGATCAAGCCGATCCTCGAGTTCACCGTCGCAGACTGGCGCGAGATCTTCGCCGTCAATGCGGAGGCCGTGTTCTTCCTCTGCCAGCAGCTCGGATCCCGGATGCCCGACGGCGGCGCGATCGTCAACCTCTCGTCGAGCTCGGCCAAACTCACGAGCACCGTCGAGGTGGCGATCTACGCTGCGTCGAAAACCACGGTCACGTCGATCACGCGCTCGTTCGCATACGCGTTCGCGCCGCGCCGGATCCGCGTGAACGCCGTCTGCCCCGGGATCGTCGACACGCCTATGCAGGACGCCGTGCTCGCGGAGGTGGCGCCGCTACGGGGTCTGACCGCAGAGCAGCTGAGCGAGACGCGGACGGCCGCGGTGCCGCTCGCCCGGGGTAGCTCGCCGGAGGAGTGCGCGGGCCTGATCTGGTTCCTGCTCTCGGACGAGGCGGCGTACATGACCGGGCAGTCGATCAACTTCTCGGGTGGCCTCGTCACCTGGTGAGAGCGGAGGAGGAGCAGATGGAGCATGGGCCGACCGAGGTGCTGGTCACCGGGCTCGGACATCCCGAGGGGCCGTACGTCCTGCCCGACGGGCGCGTCGTCTTCGCGAACACGTACTTCAGCGAGCTCGGAGTGTGGGAGGAAGGCAAGGGCAAGTCGACCTTTGCGCACACCGGGGGCGGGCCGAACGCCTGCATGCTCGGTTCCGACGGCTACGTCTATGTGACGCAGACGCCGAACGTGGGCGCCTGGAAGGCGCCGGAGTACCGCCCGCCCTCCATCCAGCGCGCGTCGATGGATGGAGAGGTGGAGATCGTCGCGACCGAGATCGAGGGCATTCGCTTCAACGGCCCGAACGACCTCACCTTCGGGTTAGACGGGCGCCTCTACTTCACTGACTCCGGCGATTGGGAGCCAGAAACGAAGCCGCATCCCGGCTACATCTTCGCGCTCGACGCGAGCGGCAAGGGCGAGGTGGTCGAGGAGCTCGATCACGTCTACCCGAACGGAATCGTCGCGGAGGCCGACGGTTCGCTCGTCTGGGTCGAGTCCTACACGCTGAAGGTGCTGCGGCGGCGGCCTGGCGGGTCGAAGGAGGAGTTGTGCACGCTCGCCGAAGGGCACATCCCGGACGGGCTCAAGGTCGCCGTGAACGGCGATCTCTGGATCACGACGGTCAGCTCGGGCGGCATCGACGTGCTCGGCCCCGACGGAACGCACAAGGGCTTCGTCGCGACCGGCGGTGTCCCCCTCAACGTCGTCTTCGGCGGAACGGCGGTCTATATCACGGACATGGGAGTCTTCGACACCACGTCCGCCGAGGTGCCGCTGAACGGAAACCTGCTCCGGGTCGAGGTCGGAGTCGAGGGCATGCCGCTTTTCAGGGGCGCCGTCGGAGTCGCCTAGGCTCCGCTTGCGGTGCCGACCTCAGGAGTGCGGGCTTGCCCGCGCTCCGTCTGAAACGACCGCACGAGCGCACCCGAGTCGAGACCCACGCTCTAGGCTCCGCTTGCGGTGCCGACCTCAGGAGTGCGGGCTCGCCCGCGCTCCGTCTGAGCCGCCCGCACGAGCGCACCCGGGTAGAGACCTACGCTCCAGAGGGCGGGCTACGGAACCAGCACGGATCGCATGACGCGGCCGGCTCGCAGGTCATCGAGCGCCTCGTTCGCCTCCTCGAGCGGCCGGATCGCGGCGGTCAGGTGCTCGGTGGAGATCTTCCGCGCCAGGTAGAGGTCGATCACGTCCTCGATATCGGCGACGGTAAAGCCGCGCGATCCGAGGAGCGAGAGCTCCCTCCAGACGAGCGTGCTCGCCCGGGTCTGGAACGAATACGGAGTCGTCGCGACGAAGACGACACGACCGGCATAGCCGGCCAGCCCGATCGCCGCCTCGTCCATCGCCGCGGATGCGGCGCACTGAACGACCACGTCGGCCCCGTCTTGGCCGATCGCGTCAAGCGCGTCAGCGAGCGAGACGGCCTCGTCGGCTCCCAGGCTACGCGCCAGCGCCCGCTTCTCCGCGGAACGCGTGATTGCGACGACCCGGGCGCCGAAGGTCTTGGCGATCTGGACGGCGTTCGAGCCCACGCCGCCGACGCCCAGCACCGCAACGGTGTCCGTCGGCTTCACTTCGGCGATCCGCGCGAGCGCGTGGTAGGCGGTCCCGACAGCATCGGTGAGCACCGCCAGCGTCGCGGGCGGGATCCAGCGCGACGGCCGGATCAGCGTCGACACCGGCCGCACGACGTACTCCGCGAAGGCCCCGTCAACGTCGACGCCCATCCGCCGGACAGCCGGCCCGAGGTTCGGCCGCGGTGCATCCGCCACGTTCTCGATGTAGTAGATCGCGACCTGATCCCCCGGGGACACCTCGGTCACTCCCGCCCCGACCCGATCGACGACGCCGGCCGCCTCGTGCCCCGGCACCACCGGAAGCTTGTCGGCGCCGAAGCCCCCCTTCTGGAGAAAGAGATCAGACCCGCAGACCCCGCAGGCTTCGATCCGGACGCGCGCCTCTCCCGGGCCGGGCAGCGGGTCCTCGCGCTCGACGAGCTGGAGCGGCGCATCGACGGCGGGAAGGAGGACGGCGCGCATGGTCAGGCGACGCCGTGCGAGATGCCGACGAACCGGGCGCAGGCGGCCGCCGCCGCAGCGAGCGAACCGGGAGTCGCGGATGAATGATGATTCGCCCCCAACCGGCACCACGTCGTCCAGCCCTCGAGCCCGCGGTCGAAGCGGAAGGCGCCGTTGGCGGTTCCGGTCGACGGGAACGACCGCCCGGTGAAGGCACCCTCGGCCGCGATCAGGCGGTAGTCGCCGCCGATGTCGGCGAGGGCGAGCAGGGTCGCAGGGCCGGCCGGGGCAGAGAAGCACGCGCAGACGCCCGTGCAGTCGTCGCCGGCGAACCACGCGTTCTTCACCAGGGCCGGCCGAGCTCCGGGCGCGAGGTCCAGATCGTGCTCCCCCGAGCTCGCTAGAACGAACTCCCCCGTCTCGTAGTCGTACGTCTCGAGCTCGTGGTACTGCGCGGCCCCGCCTAGTGCCTTGCTGACGAAGAGCGCCACCGCGGTGAGGACGTCGCCCGTGCACGACCAGGGAACCCCCCGGCTCGCCGAGCGGCCCAGCCCGAAGCACGGCGTCACGGCGATCCCGCCGAACCGTATCTCCGGGACGTGGCAGTTCATCGCGCCCGCGTCGAGCTCGTGGGTCGCGACGAGATCCTCGATCGCCGCCGCGGCGCGGATGGAGCGGGTCAGCCCCTCGTCTTCGACCTCGACGGAGTAGAGCTGCCTGGTCTCGTCGAGCAGCTCGCGTGTACGCGCTTCCGGGACGGCGTCGAAGGCCGCCTTCACCTCGGCGGCGGCGAGCTGGACGACCTCGACGCCGAGTCTCGCGGACAACAGCTCGCTGGGAGTATCCACGCAGGCATAGCCGTTCTGGGGCGAGCCGACGCGGGCGATGCGCGCACCTCGAAGCCGCGTCGCGGCGGCGGCTCCGCGAACTGCGCTCAGCACCTCGCCGAGCACGGCCGGGTCATCGATCCGGCCGACTACGAGCTCGAAGGGACGCCGCTCCCGTACGAGGACGCTCGTAAGCATCGGCGTTCCGACCGTCGCACCCTCCGTCGTGATCGCGGCGTGGTCGAACGACTCCGGGACGCGCGAGCGACGATGCGCTGCGAAGACAACGAGCGGGAGGTCGGGAAGCTCTGCCAGCGTCCACGCCGGCGGCGTCGCCATCGTCTCCAGCACGACGATGCACTCCGCCTGCTCCTGCTCGACCCACTCGACATCGAGTCGCGACCGCACCTCGCCCGCGAGCCGGTCGCGATCGCCGCGCAGGTCGAACGGCACCACCGCTTCCCAGAAGTCCCAGTAGGGCTGGAACAACGTGACCCGAGGCCGCGATCGACGATGGGCCATTAGTCGATCAGGAAGCCGCCGTTCACGTCGACGACCTCTCCCGTGATGTACCCGGCGTGCTCAGAGGCCAGGAAGGCGACGAGGTCGGCGACGTCTTGCGGCCGGCCCAGCCGTCCAACAGGAATCCGCGATGCGAGGTCGGCGATGCCGGCGAGCATCGGCGTATCGATGAGCGCCGGCGCGAGGGCGTTGGAGGTGATGCCGAAGCTCGCGTACTCGCTCGCGATCGACTTCGCCAGGGCCATCACACCCGCCTTCGAGGCCGCGTACGCAGCCATCGACTTGGATCCCCCCGTCTTCCCGGCGGACGACCCGATCGCCACCACCCTCCCCCAGCCCGCCTCGCGCATGTGCGGCAACGCTCGCCTGGCGCAGAGGAACGAACCGGTGAGGTTGACGTCGATCGTCCGCTGCCAAGACTCGAGCGAGGTCGCCTCCAGCTCCTCGACGACGAAGAGCCCGGCGTTCAGGACCAGCACCTCGACTGGGCCGTGCGTGCGCTCGATCTCGGCGAAACCTTCACCGACGGCACCCTCGTCGGCGACGTTCATCACCAGAGGCGTGATGCCGTCGATGGAAGCCGGCTCGAGGTCCGCAGCGATCACCCGAGCTCCCTGATCTCGCAGCGTCTCGGCGATGGCGAGTCCGATGCCGCGCGCCGCTCCCGTCACCAGGGCGACCCGCCGGTCGAGCCCGCTGACCCTGATCGTGCTCAATACATCAACTGGCCGCCGCTGACGTTCATCGTCGCGCCGGTCACGTAACCCGCCAGGTCGGAGGCGAGAAAGAGAACGACCGAGGCGACCTCGGACGGCTCGGCCATGCGCCCGAGCGGGATCGTGTCGACGAAAGCCTGCAGGCCCTGCTCGGTCATGCCGCTCCGCATCATGCTCGTGTCCGCAGCGCCTGGCGAGACCGTGTTGACGGTGATGCCGTGGGGCGCCAACGTCCGTGCGAGGCCGCGGCTCATGGATACGACCCCGCCCTTGCTCGCCGCGTAGACCACCGAGCCGCCGAAGCCGCCCGTCCACCAGCCCTGCGAGGAGAAGTTGATGATCCGCCCGCCTCGACCCGCCTCGCGGAAGATGGTGGCGGCGGCACGGTTCAAGAAGAAGACGGACTTGAGGTTGATCGAGTGCTGCGCATCCCAGTCGTCCTCGGTCACCTCGTCGATACTGGCCCGGCGGCGGAGGACCGCGGCGAGGCAGACGAGGATGTCGAGTCGCTCGAACACCGAAACGGCCCGCTCGAGCAACGGCCGATGCGTGGAGAGGTCGACCAGGTCCGCCCCGAGCGCCAGGTGCTCGTCGGGGCGGGCGAGCTCGCTCACGACCGCGTCGCAAGCAGCCTGGTCGACGTCCACCACCGCGACCCTGGCCCCTGCGCGCGCGAGTGCGCGCGCGACCTCGCGACCGATGCCTCCGGCGCCGCCCGTGACGAACGCTCCGCGGCCCTCGAGGCCGAGCTCGACCTTGTTCTCCACTTACGAGCTCAGCCTGCGCCCGGCATGCCGGTGACCGGGAGCAGCTCCGCGGCCCCGTGCGCCTTCGAGCCGAACCGCTCGGGCCTTACCCGGCCGACGCGCTCGTAGTACTCCTGCGGCACCTTCGTCGGGTCCTTGAACATCTGCCACTGGCACTTCTCGAGGTTCCCGCTCTCGTCTCGCTGCCCGTAGTGCGGCGGGTCGACAACCCGGACCGGGTAGCCGAAGCGATCCATCGGCATCTCCTCCATCAGCCGGATGCAATGCGTGCAGTAGTGGCAGATCCCCTTCTCCCCGTGGTTCCAGGGATGAGGCTCCGAGCTGACCGTCCAGTTGTACGGGGCCTCCATGCGCGGCGGCGTCCCCTCGATCGGGTCACCGCGAATCGTCCGGCCCCCCGAGCCGCAGGGGTCGAAACGCAGGATGAAGCGGTCGTCGGTCTCGATCAGCTCGAAGTCTCCGGTGCGCTCCGGCCCGACGAGGTGCCCGCGCATCGCCTCGCAGGCGACCAGCATGAGCGTGTACAGCGCGTCGTCCCAGGAGTTCTTGTCGATGTCGAATTTGTCGTAGCGCCAGGAGAAGAGCGGCACGATCACCTTGTCCCACATCGCTCCGATCGAGGACTCGCCGCAACGCGCGACGATCTCGCTCATCAGGCCGTAGGTGTGGTCGACGTCCCGGTCGTGGCAGCGCCGCCAGGTTTCCTTCGCGGCGTCGAACAGCCGGAGAGCCTCCTCCTTGCTCTCGCGATGAATCGCGCGCACCGCGGCTTCCACCGACGTGAGGAACCGGTCCCACTGCTCGTACGCGTTCCAGGGCGTCCCGTCCGGAAAGGCGAGCTTGGCGACGATCTCCTCGTTCACCCGCTCGAGCTCTTCCGGAGCGACGCCGTTCTCTCGCAGGAAGGCGTTCAGATCGGGGATCCACTGCCGGTAGATCGAGAAGCAGACCTTGCCCTCGTCGACGAAGTAGTTGGTCAGACGGGCGGCGTCGTCCCACCGCTCGCCGGTGATCGCGTCGCGCACTTTCCGGTACGTCGAGATCTTCTGCTCTTCCCACGAGTCGACCCGTGCCCGGCGCCCGATCGATGGCACGAAGGAGATCGAAGTCTGGTCGTCCGGATCGGAGACAAGGCTCATCCAGTGGATCCTTTCTCGGGAGCGTCCGGGGGGCCGACTGTACCTCGAATCGTTTCCAGCAGCAAGGTGCCGCCTCACGCTCGCGCGGCTCTCCCTCGGTAGTCGCTGCCCCGATACATAGCGTGATACGTTCGGCTCCGAGTCGTCACCAGAAGGGGCGGAGCCATGGCGCAGCGGCCGTTCGTCGATACGCACGTGCACTTCTGGGATCTGAAGGATCCGGCCCTCCGTTACGCCTGGCTCGAGCCAGACTGGGTCCACCCAGTCCTCGGGAACATCGACGGCCTCAAGGTGCTCCGCTACTCGGCGGATGAGTTCATCGCCGAGACCCGCTTTCAGAACGTCGCCAAGATCGTCCACGTGCAGGCGGCGATCGGGATCGACGATCCCGTCGAGGAGACGAAGTGGCTCCAGGCCAAAGCGGACGCCACGGGGTTCCCGCACGGCATCGTGGCGCACTGCGACCTTGCCGGAGCGGACGCCGAGCAAACGATCGAGCGGCACCTGGAGTACGCGAACATCCGGGGGATCCGCGACTTCGGTCAGGGCGACTACCTGATGGACCCCGCCTGGCAGCGCGGCCTCGGACTGCTCGCCGAGCACGATCTCGTCTTCTGTCTCGACACGACCTGGGAGAGCATGGGCAAGGTTCGTGAGGTTGCGGAGACGCAGGAAGGCGTCCTCCTCTGCATGGATCACGCCGGCTTCCCGCGGGCGCGCGACGACGAGTACTTCGCCAACTGGCGCAAGGGAATGGAGTCCGCGGCCGGAGCGCCGAACGTGCTCTGCAAGATCTCGGGGCTCGGGATGTGCGACAACGCCTGGACGGTCGAGTCGATCCGGCCCTGGGTGCGCGCCAGCATCGAGGCGTTCGGCGTCGAGCGTTGCGTGCTCGGGACGAACTGGCCGGTGGATCGACTCTACAGCTCCTACGGCGACGTGCTCGACGCGTACGAGACGATCCTGTCGGACTTCACGCCGGCCGAGCAAACGGCCCTCTTCTCGGGCAACGCGGAGCGCATCTTCAGAATCTGATGCGATCCAGAGGTGCCGGTGACCGCCGTTACGAGACGGTCCATTCGGCGTCTGTCGTCGGAAACACGTCGAGGGCCTCGAGCGTCGAGCGCTTGAAGATCATGAAGCTCCGCGTGAACTCGATCACGACCTCGGCGCGCTGATTGATACCGCGCGTGCGGATGCCGACGATGCCACAGCCCGGGCGTGACTTCGACTCCCGCACGGTCAGCACCTCGGACTCGGCCCAGAGTGTGTCGCCTGCGAGGACCGGCTTGGGCAGCCGGATGTCACCCCACCCCAGATTCGCGACCGCGTTCTCGCTCGTGTCGGCGACGGAAAGGCCTAGAACCACGGCGAGCGTGAGCGTCGAGACGACGAGCCGCTCCCCGAACTCGGTGCGCGCGGCGTAGGGCGCATTGAAGTGCATCTGGTTCGTATTCATCGTCAGCAGCGTGAACCACGTGTTGTCCGTCTCGGAGATCGTCCGCCCGAGGCGGCTGCGATACACGTCGCCGACCGCGAAATCCTCGAGGCACCTGCCGCCGTCGGTCAACGCGTCACCCGCTCACCCAGCCATGACGTCGCCAAACACACCGCTTTCGCCGAGCTCACCGACCCGGCGGTCCGAGTAGCCGCAGAGTTCTTGCAGCACCGCCGCCGTGTCCTCACCCCGCAATGGACCGCGGGCCGTGGGGAGCGCGACGCCCTCGAAGCGAAACGGGCTCCGAACCTGCCGGACGAGGCCGAGCATGGGGTGGTCGATCTCCACGAGGCCGCCGCGCGCTGCAACCTGCTCGTCACCCAGCGCGCCGGCGACATCGTTCACGGGCGCGCACGGCACGCCTGCGGCGATGAGGATGTCGAGCCACTCGGCCGTCGGCCGCGTTGCGAAGATCGCCTCGAGCGCCTCGAGTAGCTCATCGCGGTTCCGGTACCGATCCGCGAAGGACGCGTATCGCTCGTCCCGAGCGAGGGCCGGATGGCCGATCGCCTCGCATAGCCCCTGCCAGAGCGACTGCTTCGGACAGGCGACGACGATCCAGCCATCCTCGGTTGCGAAGTTCTGGAACGGCACCATGGACTGGTGAGCAGAGTTCGCGCGCCGTACGGGTCGGTAGTCGCGCGACGCCACCCAGGTGCCCAGGTATGTGAGCTGCGCGAGCGCGACCTCGAACAGCGCGAGGTCCGCGTCGCCCCCGCGCCCCTCCCGGCGCGCCCGCCAGACGCCGGCGAGGATCGCGAGGGCCGCCACGTAGCCGCCGCAGAAGTCGACGAGCGAAAGGCCGCTCTTCGTCGGCGGTGCACCGGGGTCTCCCGTCACGCTCTGCCAGCCTGCGAGGCCCTGCATCGTGTAGTCGTACGCGCCCTCGGACGCGCGCGGGCCGGTCATGCCGAAGCCCGACAAGGAGCAGCACACGATCCGAGGGTTGACGTGCTCCAGATCACGGAACCGCAATCCGAGCTTCTCTGGTTGGTCGCCACGGAGGTTCGAGAAGACGGCGTCCGCGCGGGCGACCAGGTCCTCGACCACCGCACGCGCCTCGGCGTGACGCAGATCGAGCGAGACACTCCGCTTGTTGCGGTTGAACGTCTCGAAGAAGAGCGAGCTCTCGCCCTCCTGGAAGGGGTGGACGTACCGCCCGACATCGCCTCCGACCGAGGGATCCTCGATCTTGATCACCTCTGCGCCCAGATCGGCGAGCTGCATCGTTCCCCACGGCCCTGCCCCGTACTGCTCGATCGCCACGATGCGGATGTCCGCGAGCGGCAGATCAGTCACGTCGTCCCCGCGGCCATGCCCGCCGCCCGCCCACGCTCAGCGACCGAGATCGCCATCTTCCGCGAGGCCTCGTCGATCATCTCCCCCTCGAAGATCGCCGCTCCGACCCCGTCCTGTTCGGTCGAAGCGCGGTAAGCAGCGAGAATCTGCTCGGCCCGCTCGAACTCCGCCGGAGTCGGTGAGTAGGTCTCGTTGCAGATCACGATCTGATCGGGGTGGAGCGCCCACTTCCCGTCGAAGCCGAGCAGCCTCGAGCGCCGCGCGACCTCCGCGCATCCCACCAGGTCGCGGATCGCTGCGTACGGGCCGTCGATCGCCTGCAGACCGAAGGCGCGAGCGGTGGTGAGAATCCGCGAGAGGACGTAGTGCCACTGATCGCCCGGGTAGCTCGGCTCGATGGCGCCGACGGTCAGCTGCGGGATTCCCGCGGCGGCCGCATAGTCGCCCGGCCCGAAGATCAGCGTCTCGATGCGCGGCGACGCTGCAGCGATGCGCTCGATCTCGACCAGCCCGCGCGGTGACTCGATCTGGATCTCCAGGCCGAGCGGCCGCTCGCGATCCTGCTTCTGCTCCAACTGATCGAGGAGCAGCGAGACGAAGTGCACCTCTGCCGCGCTCTCGACCTTGGGGATCATCAGGCAGTCGAGGGGGTGCCCGGCGCCCTCGACGACGGTGAGGATGTCGTCGAGACACCACGGCGTGCCGACCGCGTTGATCCGGACGACCCTGGTGCGCGCCCGCCACGACTGGTCGCGCAATGCGCCGACGACGAGTCTCCGCGTGTCGTCATTCTTCAGCTCGGGCGCGACGGCGTCTTCGAGGTCGAGGAAAATCTGGTCGGCGTCGAGCCCGGCGGCCTTCTCGAGCATCTTCGGGCTCGAGCCGGGTACGGCGAGGCAGGAGCGCCGGAGCCGGCTGCTCATCGTGTGCAGAGTCTGCTCAGGGGTGGCATGAGCGCGGGGCGCCGGAACCGGTTCCGGCGCGCCCACCCGGCGAACGGGCCGAAACCTCCTCGCGGCGCTGCCACGCTACCGGCCGGCAGGCGGCACCGGGCCACAGCTCGGGCGCGCGACGAAATCGCTCGGCAGCGTCACGTCTTCCACGTCCTCGTCGTTTCGGAGCAACGCCAGCATGAGTTCCGCGGCGCTGCGGCCGATCGCTGCGGTGTCCCGTCGCACGACGGCAATCGGTGGATTGTACAACTCGCTGATCGGGATGTCATCGCACCCGACGAACGAAACGTCACGGCCGAGACGAAGCCTCCGCGAGTGGAGCACGCGCAGCGAACCAAGCATGAGCTGGTTCCCTCCGGCGATGATGGCAGTCGGCGGATTGTCCGTGGAGAGGAGCTCCCCGGCCGTACGAGCCCCGTAGTCGACGGAGAACGCCCCCTCCAGGATCCGATAGGTCTTCGGAAGCCCGCGCTCCGCGTAGCATGCCTCGAGCGCCGCCCGGCGTTCCTCGACGGGTCGCATTCGCTGCCCGCTGATCATCGCGATGTTGCGGTGGCCGAGGTCGAGCAGATGCGCGACGGCCTGCCGCATCCCCCGCTGGTGATCGGTGTAGACGTGCACGGCGCGGCCGACGTCGACGTTGCGGTCGAGCACGACCACGGGAACGTCGAGCCGCTCCAACGCGCCGAGGGTCATCGGATCATGCTCGTCGCTCACGGAGAGGATGATTCCGTCGACCCTTCGCTGCGCCAGCAGCTGGATATGCGCGGCGTCGAGCGCCGGACTGCCTTCCGAGTTGGTGAGGAGCATCGAGAAACCGGCCGCGCGCAGCCGAGTCTCCGCCGATGCGACGATCTCGGCGAAGAGCGGGTTCGAGATGTCACCGACCGCGAAGCCGATCGTCATCGTCTCACGGCGCCGCAGGCTCTGGGCCAGGAGATCCGGTTGATACCCAAGCTCCGCGACCGCCGCGAGCACGCGTTCCTGCATGGCCACGGAGACGTCCGGGTGTCGGGAGAGAACCCGTGAGACCGACGACATGGCGACGCCTGCGAGTTGCGCCACCTCCCGCATGCTCGCGCGCCTTCGGCGGGTGTTGTGCACGCCGGTCGTCACGGAGGCGACCTAGGGTCGGTCAAGCCACGCTGATCCGGTAGCGCGCGATGTAATCCTCGTCGAGATCCCAGCCGAGGCCCGGCGCATCCGACAGCGTCAACACGCCGTCCTGGAGCGGCGGCCGGTTGGCGATCAGGTTCCACCAGATTGGATCGCGGTCGGGATGAAAACACTCGACGAACGTCCCGTGCGGAATCGAGCAGAGCAGGTGCGAAGCGACCTGTGGCTCCTCGTGATGACCCATCGCGACGTCGTAGGACAGCGCCATTGCCGCGACCCGCCGCCACTCTGTCGGGCCTCCCGACCAGGAGGCGTCGAAGTTGCAGACGTCGATCGCACCGAGATCCATCAGGTCGCGGCAGCCCGAGGCGGAGAATTCGCTCTGTCCGGCACAGACGCGGACGCCGGCTGAATGGCGCACGTCGCGCATGGCGCGGGCATCGTTGTGCCAGCGGCACGGCTCCTCGAACCAGTGCAGGTCGCAGTCCTCGACGAGTCGGGCGAACTGGATCGCCTCCCGTGGCGTCCACGCCTGATTCGCGTCGGCCAGGAGGACGAAGTCCGGGCCAGCGGAGTCTCGCGCCGATCGGAAGCGCCGCGCGTCCTCCTCAGGCGTCAGGCCGCCCACCTTGAACTTCATCCCCGCGAGCCCGCGCTCCCGCAGATCGGCGACCTCAGCCGGGATGTCCGCGTCGGCGGCGTAGTACCCACCGATCGAGATCATCGGGATCGAGTTCCGGTATCCGCCCCACAGCCGCCAGAGCGGCTGGCCGAGTGCTTTGCCGATCGCGTCCCACGCAGCCGTGTCGATTCCGGCGCAGGCGACAAGGCCGAGGCGACGGTCACGCAGGATGTCGAAGGTCGAAGGTCGGGCGAGCTGCCAGAGGCGCTCGATGCGGAAGAGATCGTCGCCGGCGATGCGGGGCGCGATTTCCTCCCGGACGATCCGGTCGATCTCCACGAGCGCGGCGTCCTCGTCCCCGACATACGCTTCGCCGATCTCGCCCGCGGAGGTGTGCAGCCGCACGATCAGAGTCGAGCGGTGCGCCATGCTGTAGCCGCTGCCTCGGTAGGTGCGCGCGAGCGGCACCCGGAGCAGGATCGTCTCGATGCTCTCGAGCCGCAGCGGCGCTGCGCTCGAGTCAATCGATGCCACGACCGCCCCGCCCTCGGCCTCACTGCCTGCCACTTCGACTCCTCTCCGCCCAGCGGTGCCACAGCTCGATCGACTGGTAACGGTTCCGGCCTCATGTTCGCGGCTCGCCTCAACCTTGTCAACGGGATAGGATCGGGCGGCGTAAACCCCCGCAGCGGCCGCCGCTGCGTCCTCTCCCGCCTAGCGCTGGAATGGCGCTCAGCGACTCTCACCCTCAACGAGCTCGAAGGGAACCTCACGACATGACGCATCGCATAGCGGTGATCGCCGGCGACGGCGTCGGACCGGAGGTGATCGCCGAGGCCCGCAAGGTCGTCGACGCAGCCGGTCTCGACATCGAGTGGAACGACCTGCCCTGGGGGACCGACCACTTCCACGAGCACGGGACGATGATGCCCGCGGATGCGCTCGAGACCGCGCGTGGTTACGACGCGATCCTGCTCGGCGCGGTCGGTCATCCGTCGGTGCCCGACCACATCACGCTCTGGGGACTGCTGCTGCCACTCCGGCAGGGGCTCGACCTCTACGCGAACCTCCGGCCGGCGCGCCTCCTCGACGGCGTGCCGTCGCCGCTCGCGGGACGCCCCGCAGTCGACATGCTCTTCGTGCGCGAGAACACCGAGGGTGAGTATTCGGGCGTCGGTGGCCGTGCGCACCGCGGGATCGAGCTGGAAGTCGGGATCGAGACGAGCGTGTTCACCCGCGGCGGTGTGCGCCGGGTCGTTGAGCATGCGTTCCGGCTCGCCGAGCAGCGCAGCGGACTGCTGACAAGCGCGACGAAGTCGAACGCTTCACGCTACGGCTACGTGCTCTGGGACGAGGTCGTCGAGGAGGCGCACGCCGACCACCCGGACGTGAAGGTCGAGCGCGTGCTCGTCGACGCGCTCGCCGCGCGCATGATCTCGAGCCCCGGCAGCCTCGATGTCGTCGTCGCCTCGAACCTCTTCGGGGACATCCTCACCGATCTCGCGGCCGTGCTGCAGGGGGGGATGGGGATGGCGGCAAGCGCCAGCATCGCCCCCGGCTCCGACGGGCCCGCCGTCTTCGAGCCGGTGCACGGTTCGGCACCCGACATCGCCGGCCGGGGAATAGCGAACCCGCTTGGAGCGATCTGGAGCGCGGGGCTGATGCTCGACCATCTTCACGAGCCCGCAGCGTCGAAGCGGGTGATGGAGGCGGTCGAGTCCGCCTGCCGCGAGGGCACCCTGACCCGCGACCTCGGTGGAAGCGCTTCGACCGCGGAGGTCGGTAACGCAGTCGCGGAGCGTGTTCGCAGAGACTGAACCGTCGAGCGAACTTGGGGGCGACTTCCTGCCTGTTCCTCTAGCGCTTGCGCGTGCGCGCCCGCAACTGCTCGAGACGCTCGCGGTTCTTCGGGTCACGCGCCGCCTTCTGTGCTTCCCCGAGCAACTTCCGGCCCTGCGAGCTGCGCGCAAGTCGGATCAGGCTGCCAACGATCGAGGCCATCTTTCCCCCTCTGTCAGAGTCAATTCGGGCGAAGTGTAGAGGGGGTTTCACAACACATACGGGTGTTGGCACGCGCGGCCGCGTGTCGAACAGCCCGCGGAGGGCAATCGCTCTTGGTCAGCCGTGGATGGTCTGCAACTCCGCGAGCGCTCGCCACAATGGAAGTCATCAGTCGCCTGCGACGTCGCGCCGTCTGAAGAGGACCGCCGCCACGACAAGCGGAACGGCGATGAAGAGCGCGGACACCCACACGGCGCGGCCGAGCGTCGCCCAGTCCGTCGGCGACCGGAAGAGTCCCTGCCACGCGTCGAACTGGTCGGAGAGGAGGTACCGCTTCGCCCATGGGTGGTGGACGAGCCCGCCCACGGCCTCCTGCGCGAGCGCGTAGACGAGCGTTCCCACGATCGCCGCTGCGCTGTTGCGCGTCCAGGTCGAGAGCAGGAGCGCGAAGGCGGCAACGCCCGCGAGCGGCAAGGCGAAGACGGCCATCGCGGCGAAGGTCAGGCCGAGTGCGGTGCCGGCGGGTACCCGCGTCGCCGACAGCGAGGTCAGCGGGTGAAAGCCCCAGGCGATCGTGCCGGCAACGAGGCCGGTCACCGTCAGGGCGAGGAGAAGGGCGACGAGGTAGGTGAACGAGGCGAGGATCTTGGCGCCCAGAATCTGGCCGCGCCGGAGCGAGCGCGTCAGGATCGTCTTCAGCGTCCCGCCCGCGTCCTCGGCGGCGACGATGTCGCCGGCGACGAGCGCCGTCACGAGCTGCGCACCGAAGCGCGAGGCGAAGTTGAGGACGACGAGGCTGATCGCGAGGCCGGTGCGGCGGAGGTTGTGGCCGAGCGGTGCGTCATAGGGGCCGCCCCGCTGGAGCGCCATCACGACGACGAAGACGACGGGCAGCGCCGCCGCCGCGCCGAGCCCGATGTACGTGCGCTTCTGCGCTGCGAGCTTACGCAGCTCCCAGCCATACGCAGTCGCGACTCCGGGTCTCACGCCGCCTGCTCGGTCAGCTCGAAGAAGAGATCCTCGAGGCTCGCCGTCTCCGGGATGAGCGCCGCGATGCCGACGCCGGCCGCGCCGAGCGTCCGCGACAGCGCGACGACGGCCGCCTCCGGGGCGACGAACGTGCACTCGTCGCCCTCGAGGACGATCCCGCTGAGGCCGGGCTGGGCGAGGGCGAGAGCATGTGACCGGGCGGGATCGGTGCTGCGCAGCCGGTAGCGCGTGCCGCCGGCGCCCGCGCGGAGGTCGGCGAGCGCACCTTCGTACGCGATCCGCCCCTCGCGGATGATCGCCACACGCGTGCACAGCTCCTCGACCTCC
>JBBQDZ010000001.1:0-42429 GCA_038320185.1 Gaiellales bacterium | reverse complement strand
AGTCATCCTTGCCTCTTCGGCCATCGTGGTGCTCCTCTCATCGATTCATGGACGAACCGACGAGTCTGGGGCCTGCGGTGGCCGGAACCTCCTCCCGGCCCTACACGGGCGCCGTTACACCACTTCTACCGACGTGACCCTGAGCGGCCCGTGGCGCTCGTTCTCGGTTGCGCCCGTATCCTCCGGATACGAACGTGCCCTGCGTCCTTGCCACGCGCCACTCATGCACCGCATCGACCGCGTGAGTCATTCTGATCGTGGCTCCTACGCGCTAGCTCCGTTGTCTCCCGGGACATAAGGTCCTGCTCCAATGAACGATCTCGAGGTGACGCGGGCGCTCTCCCGTTCGGCTGTGGCGGCGCTCGATGCCGCCCGGCAGCGGATCGACGACCTCAACGTCTACCCCGTACCCGACGGTGACACCGGGACGAACATGGCGCTCACGAGCCGTGCCGTCGTCGAGGCGCTCGAAGCCTCGCAGGCCACCGACCGCCCCTCGCTCGCGCGGGAGTGCACGCGTGCCGCGCTCCTCGGCGCACGCGGCAACTCTGGCGTCATCCTCTCCCAGATCGTCCGCGGTGCGGCCGAAGTGCTGGGGGGGACCGAGGGGCCGATTGACCCCCCGCTGCTCGCGCGTGCGCTACGCGGAGCCGCCGATGCCGCCTACGCCGCCGTTCGGGAGCCGGCCGAAGGCACGATCCTGACCGTGGCTCGTGAGCTCGCGGAGGAGGCTGAGGGCGTCGACCCATCCGCCCACCTCGACGAGCTCGTCCTCGCAGTGGTGAGACGAGGCGAGCGCTCGCTCGCCTCGACCCCGGAGCACCTGGCGGTGCTTCGCGAGGCGGGCGTCGTCGACGCGGGCGGCGCGGGGTTGCTCGAGCTCGTTCGCGGCTTCGCCTCCGGGGTTCGGGGCGAGCCCGTTCCGGAGTCCGCGGCGCCCGAGCACGGCGTGAGCCTGGACGCCCTCCACCAGGAGCTTTCGCGCTACCGCTACTGCACGGGATTCGTGGTCGAGGGTGAGGGTCTCGACGCCGCGGCGCTGGAGCATCGGCTCGAGCGCCTCGGGGACTCCCTGCTCGTGGTCGGTGACCTCAAGGCCCTGAAGGTGCACCTCCACACCGACGAGCCGGGGGCCGCGCTCGCGGCGGGGACCGCGATCGGAGTCGTCGATCGCGTCGAGATCGCGAACATGCACGCTCAGACGCTGGCTCGAGAGGAGCGGCTGCGCGCCGGCACCGCCGGGACGGCGACCGCGACCTGCGGCGTGGTGGCGGTCGCCGCAGGCGAGGGCAACCGGCGCATCCTCGAGAGCCTGGGGGCGGCGTTGGTCGTCGAGGGCGGCCAGACGATGAACCCCTCCGCCGCCGAGCTCGTCGCCGCGGCCGAGCGAACGGACGCCGTCGAGATCGTCCTGCTCCCGAACAACCCGAACGTCATCCTCACGGCGCAGCAGGCGGCAACGCTCGCGTCCAAGCCGCTCCGGGTCGTCCGCTCCGACTCCATCCAGCGGGGAGTGGCGGCGATGGTCGCCTTCGACCCCTCCCACAGCGCCGCGAAGAACGCGGAGGCGATGACCGAGGCGATCGGCGGTGTCGCAACCGGCGAGGTCACGGTCGCCTCACGTGACGCGCAGCTCGACGGGCTGTTGGTGCGGAAAGGCTCCTACCTCGGGCTCGCCGACGGGGAGCCGGTCGCCTCGGGTGCAAGCTTCGAGCAGGTGACGAGGGCGGTCGTCGACCGTTTGCTCGCCGAGCCGCGCAGTCTCGTCACATTCCTAACGGGAGCCGAGGAGCCGGAGCTCGAGACCCTGCTCGCCGAGCTCTCCGAGCGTCACCCGCTCCTCGAGCTCGACGTTCAAGTGGGCGGCCAGCCGCACTACCCGGTCCTGATCTCGGCTGAGTGAGCGGCGGCCGGCCGACTCGCGTCGTTCTTGTCGAGGACAACGATGTCTTCCGGGAGTCGCTCGAGCTCCTTTTCGGGCTGCGAGACGACGTCGAGGTCGTCGGATCGGTCGCCGACGGTTCGGATGCCGTCGTCGCCTGCCGTGCCCGGAAGCCGGACGTGCTGTTGATGGACTACCGCCTGCCGGGCCTCGACGGGCTGCGGCTGACCGAGGCCTTGCGAGAGAGCTGCCCCGAGGTTGGCCTCGTCTGCCTCAGCGCCTCGGTGGATTCCGAGCAGGCGACCGCGCTCTGTGCCACGGGCACCGAGCTCCTGACGAAAGACCGAGCGCTGGACGAGATCGTCGACGCGATCCACCGTGCGGCGAGGCGCGCGGCCGCATGAACCTGACGGCGCAGAACACGGCGATCGTCCTCGACTCGACGGCGGACTTCCCGCAGGCGCCGGAGCGCTTCCGAAACTGGCGCGTCGTGCCGCTCTACGTGCGCTTCGGCGACGAGAGCTACCGGGACTACGTGGAGCTCGGGCCGCACGAGTTCTACGCTCGCCTTCGTTCCGCGGAGGCGCTCCCGACGACCTCGCAGCCGACGCCGGCCGACTTCCTCTCGGTGTACGAGCAGCTCTCCGACTACGAGCGGATCTACTCGCTCCACATCTCGGGGCGGCTCTCCGGCACGGTGGAGAGCGCGCGGCGGGCCGCGCAGGAGCTTGGGGGAGACCGGGTGCGGGTAGTCGACACCGGTACCGCATCCGCAGGGATCGCGCTGCTCGGGCTGGCGTTCCAGCGCCGCCTTGACGGCGGGACGAGCGACGAGGCGCTCGAGGTGCTCGTCGAGCGGTACCGCCACGAAGCGCGTCTGCTCTTCACCGTCGACACGCTGGAGTTCCTTGCGAAGGGCGGACGGATCGGTCGAGCGAGTGCCATGGCGGGGCAGCTCCTGCACATCAAGCCGATCCTCACCATCTCCGGCGGCGAGGTCGTCCCGCTGAAGCGCGTGCGGGGAAACCAGAAGGCCTTCCAGGAGTTCGTGCGATCCTTCGAGGAGGGCTCGCGACCGGGGCCCGGATTGCGGGTTGGCATCGCGCAGGCGGACGCCCCCGAGCGCGAGCAGGCACTGCGGGAGCTAGTGCGGCGCACGCGGCCGGAGGCGGAGCTCGAGATCGTTGCCAGCCTCGGCGCGGTCGTCGGGGCGCACGCAGGCCCGGGCACCGTCGGGTTCTTCTGGTTCGACGACCGCGACGCCTAGACTGAGCCCGCCGGTTCGGCTCCTATACTCGAAGCGCCCTGGCCAATCGGCGCGTACCGACGGGGTTTGCGAGCCTGGACCGAATCGAGGCCTGGCCAAGGTTGCGCGGAAGCCCGCGGCCGGAGCGGCTCGAGCTGACGGTGGAGAGCCTGCCGGGGGTGGGGCCGCAGCTGAAGCGCCGGCTCGCGAAGCTCGGGCTCCTGACGGTCGGCGACCTGCTCACCTACCGCCCGCGCGACTACCAGAGCGCCGTGGGGGAGACGGCGATCGCCGACCTCTTCGGCGAGGAGGAGACGGTGATCGTCGGCGAGGTCCTGCGTATCGCGCTCCGTCCCACGCGAAGGCGGGCGAGTGTCCTCAAGGCAACCGTCGCGGATGCGACCGGCGAGGTCACGGCGATCTGGTTCAACCAGCCCTGGCTCGCCGCGAAGCTCGAGCAGGGAACACGGGTCCGGCTTCGCGGCCAACTTCGGAGGAGCGAGTTTTCCGTTCGCTCCTACGACGTGAACGGCGGCTCTGCGACCGCCGACCTTGCGCCGGTCTACCCCGCGAGCGAGGAGGTGACACCGAAGCGCCTGCGGGAGCTCGTGGAGGCGGCTCTCGGTCACGCGAGGGACTGGGCGGACCCTCTTCCCGCCGAGCTGAAGGAGCGCGCAGGGCTGCCGCTGCGCGCCGACGCGGTCGTCGCGCTCCACCGGCCCCGGACGCAGAGCGAGGCCGAGGAGGGGCGGCGGCGGCTCGCCTTCGACGAGCTGCTTGCGCTGCAGCTCGGCCTCGCGCGCCGAAGGCGCGGCCAGGACGAGGCCGCGGCGCCGGCGCTTGCAGAACCCGGGTCGCTCGTCCGGCGCTACCGCGAGCTCCTCCCGTTCACGCTCACGGCCGATCAGGAACGCGCGATCGCCGAGATCGACGCAGATCTCGAGCGCCCCGTGCCGATGCAGCGACTTCTCCATGGAGACGTCGGCTCCGGTAAGACGGTGGTCGCGCTCTACGCGCTCCTGCGCGCCGTCGAGGCGGGGCGTCAGGGGGCGTTCATGGCACCAACCGAGACCCTCGCCGAACAGCACTTCCTGACCCTCGAGCCGATCTGCCGCGAGCTCGGAGTCTCCTGCGCGCTCCTCACGAGCTCGACCGGTAAGCGCGAGCGGGCGGGGATCGCCGGCGCCTCGATCGTCGCCGGAACCCACGCGCTCATCCAGGAAGGCGTCGACCTTCGAGCGCTCGCGGTCGCGGTGGTCGACGAGCAGCATCGCTTCGGGGTCCAGCAGCGGGCCGCCCTCGTCGCCGGACGCACGCAGCTCCCGCACGTTCTGCACATGACCGCGACGCCGATCCCGCGCACGCTCGCGCTCACGCTCTACGGAGACCTGCGCGTGACCGAGATCGCCCACTCGCCGGCGTCGCGCAAGCCGATCGTGACGGCGTGGGTGACCGCCGAGCGCTCGGCCGAGGCCTATCGCCGCCTGCGCAAGCATCTCGACGCGGGGCGCCAGGCCTACGTCGTCTGCCCGCTGATCGAGGAATCCGAGGCCTCGGTCGCCCGGGCCGCCGAAGCCGAGGCCGAGCGCCTCCGCAGCGCCGAGCTGCGGGGCTATCGGGTGGGGCTCCTCCACGGGCGGCTGCGGCCCGGGGAGAGGCGAGAGCTGATGGCCGCGTTTAAGGCCGGCGAGCTCGACGTCCTCGTTGCGACGACCGTGATCGAGGTCGGTGTGGACGTTCCGAACGCGACGATCATGATCGTCCAGGAGGCCGATCGGTTCGGGCTCGCGCAGCTGCACCAGCTACGCGGACGCGTCGGGCGCGGTGCGGAGCAGTCGTACTGCCTCCTCGTGTCGCGCGGTAAGGAGGAGCTGACGGATGTGGCCGCGAAACGGCTGGAGGCCCTCGTCCGCACGACGGACGGTTTCGAGCTCGCGGAGGTCGACCTGGATCTCCGCGGCGAGGGCCAGCTTCTCGGGACGCGGCAGTCGGGCTGGTCGGATCTGCGTTTCGCCCGGCTGCGCGCCGACCGGCCGCTGCTCGAGTCGGCGCGCCGGGAGGCGGAGGCGCTCGTGGACGTCGCAGGCCCGCTCGACGACGAGGTGGAGCGCCTCTTCGCAGACGCGGCATCGACGGCGTAGGGGTCGTACCGAGCCGCGAGAGCAGGCGTCCGGCGCGGACGCTTGCCTCGAGTGTCGATCGGCGCCGCACCAGTCGCCCCGTCGTCGGCTCGGGACGCGTACGCCCGGGCGCCGTCCTTCGCCCCCGCAGCACCTTGGCATCGCCGAAGGTCTGTCCCCGGCCGTGGCCTCGGCGGCCAGGACATCGCAGGACGCGGCCAGGGTCTGTCCCTGGCCAGGGCGTCTCGCGACGCGTCTGCCCTGGCGTCGTTCTCCGCCCCCTCGTCCAGGGTCTGTCCCCGGCCGTGTCCCCCTCGTCCAGGGTCTGTCCCCGGCCGTGTCCCCTCAGGACGGGTCCGCCGAGGCTTCGTTCTCCCCGGCCCGTCCAGCGTCTGCTCACCGGTGTCCACGCGGGTGCGTAGCCTTTCTCGGTGAGGATCATCGCCGGCAGCCGCAAGGGCCAGCGCATCGAGGCGCCGAAAGGCGAGACGACTCGGCCGACGGGTGATCGCGTCCGCGAGGCGGCCTTCAACCTCATCGGGCCGCTCGACGGCGGGTCCGTCCTCGACCTCTTCGCGGGCTCCGGTGCCATGGGGCTCGAGGCGCTGTCGCGGGGGGCGGTCAGCGCCGTCTTCGTCGAGGCCGACCGGGCTGCTTGCGAGACGATCGGTCGGAACCTCGAGAAGCTCCGCCTGACGGGTGCAGCGGTGCTCTGCCAGGACGCACCCAGAGCTCTCGAGGCCGAGGCTCGCGCGGGCAGGCGTTACGATCTCGTGCTCGTCGATCCGCCCTACCGTCTGTTCTCCACCTTGCAAGCGACCATTGCCGCCTATGTTCCGGCCGTTCTCGCCCCCGAAGGCCTCCTCCTCGTCGAGACGGAGGCGCGCGAGGAGCCCGAGTTGCCGCTCGAGAAGCGCATGAGCCGGCGATACGGCTCCGCGCGGCTGACGCTCTTCCACCACCCGTGAGCACCAAGTGATCGCAGATCCAGCTGGTTGCAATCCCGGCTGGCCTCCGGTGTCGCGTCAATCCCGACAGGTTCCACTGTGAGCACCGCCAGCCCCGTCACGTGCATCTGCCCTGGGAACTACGACCCGGTCACGAACGGGCACCTCGACGTGATCACCCGCGCTGCCTCCATCTTCGAGCGCGTCGTCGTCGGCGTGGTGCGCGATTCGCGCCACAAGACGTCGACGTTCTCGGTCGAGGACCGCGTCCGCTTCCTGACGGACGCTCTGCGAGAGAGCCGGAACGTCGAGGTGGACGTCTTCTCCGAGCTCGTCGTCGACTTCGCCCGCCGGTGGGGTGCGAAGACGATGGTGAAGGGCCTGCGCGTGATCTCGGACTTCGAGTGGGAGTTCCAGATGAATCACCTGAACCGCTATCTCGCCCCCGAGGTCGAGACGATGTACCTGATGGCGAGCCCGCAGTACAGCTTCGTCTCCTCGAGCGGGGTGAAGGAGATCGCCTCCTTCGGCGGAAAGGTGGACGAGCTAGTCCCGGAGCCGGTCGCCGACCGGTTTCGGGAGCTGTACCCCCAGGGTAGGCCGGGGGCTCCCGTCAGCCCGCAAGAGTAGACTTGGAGAGACATGGACGTCCTCGTTCTGATCGACAAGCTCGACGACCTGGTGCACAACGCGAAGGCCGTGCCGCTCACCGACCAGGTGCGGATCGACCGTGAGGAGATCTACGACATCCTCGACCAGATGCGCGCGACCATTCCGGAGGAGATCAAGCAGGCTCGCTGGATCGTCAAGGAGCGCCAGGAGATGCTCGCCGAGGCGAAGCGCGAGTGCGACCGGATCCTTGGAGAGGCGCGCGAGCAGGCCGTGCGCGAGGCCTCCCAGACCGAGATCGTGAAGCTCGCCGAGCGGCAGGCCCAGGAGATCGTCGAGGATTCCCGCCGCACCGCACGGGAGACCCGGCTCGAGATGGAGGACTGGGCTGACGGGATCCTCTCGACGCTCGAAGTCAACCTCGACAAGTTCCTGAGTGCGGTCAAACGCGGTCGCGAGCGACTGCACGAGCGCTCGCAGGAATCGGTGATCGCCGGCGTCGGCGCAGGCGTCGGCGGCGACGAGCAGCAGGACGCCTACTAGACGCCCATCACCGCGTGCGCGTCGCCGCCGTCTACGACGTCCACGGAAACCTGCCGGCCCTCGAAGCCGTGCTCGCCGAAGTCGAGCGCGCGCGGGTGGACGACATCGTCTTCGGCGGTGATCTGGTCCCGGGCCCGTTTCCGGCCGAGGCGCTCGAGCTCGCCCTCTCGACGGGGGGCCGCTTCGTGATGGGGAACGCCGACCGCGCGCTGCTCGGAGAGCTCGACGCCGTGCCTTCCGAGCGCCAAACCGAATTCCAGTGGTGCAGGGAGCGGCTCGCGCGCGAGCAGCTCGGAACGATTGCCGCCTTCGAGCCGAGGATCTCGCTCGAGATCGACGGCCTCGGGCCGACGCTCTTCTGCCACGCGGTTCCCGCGAGCGACGAGCCGATCTTCACGCCGTGGACGCCTCCGGGGCGGCTGCGAGAGCTCTTCGCGGGCGTCGAGGAGCGTCTCGTGGTGGTCGGCCACACGCATGTGCAGTTCCTGCTGCCGGTCGGCGGTCGACGCGTCGCAAACGCCGGCAGTGTGGGGATGCCTTACGCCGATCGCCCCGGCGCCTACTGGGCGGCGCTCGGCCCGGGGATCGAGTTCCGGCGTACCGAGTACGACGTGGACGCCGCGGCGGAGCGAATCCGGCGTTCTGGGTGGCCCGCCGCGGACGAGTTCGTCGCAGAGAACCTGCTCGAGGTCCCGACCGCCGAGGAGGCGATCGAGGTGTTCGAGCGTATGGCTGCCGAGGGCGCCTGAAGCGGCACCGCCGCGTGAACGGCAGGGAGGAAGCCGCACGTCCCGGAGGTCGTTACAGGTCTCGATGAACCTCGTCTCCCTCCTCCTCTTCGCCGCCGCCCTGCCGCGCCGGTGAGCCCCGGCCGCCCCGGGCGGGCTCGCATCTGGGCCGCTCTCGTCGCGGTCTACGTTCTCTGGGGATCCACCTACCTCGGGATCCTGATCGCCATTCGCGACATCCCGATCCTCCTGCTCGGGGCGGGACGCTTCCTGATCGCCGGCATCGTCCTCTACGCCTGGTCGATCAGGCGCGGCGATCGCGCCGACCGCCCGACCGCGAGGGCCTGGGCGGCCGCCGCCGTCCTCGGGACGGCCATGCTCGCCGTCGGCAACCCCGCGATCGCCTGGTCCGAGAAGCGCATTCCGAGCGGGATCAGCGCGCTCGTGATCGCGACGGTCCCGCTGTGGATGGCCCTGGTCGACCGCCTCGGCTACGGCCGGCGGCTGACGCGAAGCGCAGTGATGGGCCTCGTCGTGGGCTTCGCCGGGGCAGCGCTGCTCGCAGGACCTGGAAAGGGCAGGGTGGACGCGACCTCCGTGGTCGTCCTCGTGCTCGCATCGCTCTCGTGGGCCGTCGCCTCTCTCTGGTCCCGTCACGCGCCCGCGCCGGCCCGGCCGCTCGTTGGCGCATCCATGCAGATGATCTGCGCGGGCGTCGTGCTCGTCGTCGCCTCGCTCGCGATCGGCGAGCCCGCGAGAATCCACCAGCTCTCCGGGGAGTCGCTGGCCGCGCTCGCCTACCTCGTCGTCGCGGGCTCGCTCGTCGGCTTCACGGCCTACGTCTGGCTCCTGCGAACGGCTCCGACGCCGCTGGTCTCGACGTACGCGTACGTCAATCCTGCCGTCGCGGTCTTTCTCGGCTGGCTCGTGGAGAACGAGCCGATCGGCTATCGCACCGCGATCGCGGGAGCGATGATCGTCGCCGCGGTCGCACTGATCGTCCGCGCGCGGCCGGCCGTCGGGCGGAAGGGCGCGCCGGTCACGGCCGCCGCACCCGCCCGCGCCCGCTGAGAAAGCTACGCTCGCCGGCATGACGACCTTCGATCTGAGAAGGCTGCGGCTCCGCCCGGGTGAGGAGCACTGCGAGCGCGTCGAGATCGCTCTGGCTCCGCTCGAGCTCGCGGGGCAGCGATACGTCGCGGTGCCGGAATCCCCCGACGCCGAGCTGACGATCGCCCGGGCCAGCACCGGTACGGTCTTAGGTCTCCGTTACGACGCGAGGCTGCACGGGCCGTGCTTCCGCTGCCTCGCCGACGCGGTCCTCGACGTGCAGGTGGCCGCGCGGGAGTACCAGGCGACGATCCCGGGCGACTCCGAGGAGCTGCGCACGCCCTACCTGCGCGAGAACCTCCTGGATCTCTCCGCGTGGGGGCGGGACGCCCTCGTCCTCGAGCTTCCCGACAAGATCCTCTGCCGGCCGGATTGCGCCGGCCTCTGCGCCGTCTGCGGGCGCGACCTGAACCATGAGCCGCACGAACACGATCTCGAGCCCGCCCCGTCGCCCTGGGCGGCGCTCGAGAGCCTCCGCACCACGCTCGAGTAGCTACGATCCCGGGCGGCGCACCTCGCGCCCCACGATGCGCGACACCGACTGACATCGCTTTGCTCCCTGCCGCGGCGCTCGCTCGCCGCGTGCCGAGACGTCAGGAGGTTCACGTGCACGGCGGATCGCTGACTGCGGTCGACATCACGAAACACCATGGCGCCGACGTCGTCCTCGAGGACGTGTCGCTCGTCGTCGCGTGCGACTCCCGCATCGGGATCGTCGGCCCGAACGGCATCGGGAAGACGACGCTCCTGCGGGTGCTCGCCGGCCTCGACGACCCCGGAACGGGGCGGGTGGTTCGCAACCCGGCCGGGCTCGCGGTCGGCTACCTGCCGCAGGAGTCCGAGGTCCTGCCTCGCGAGACGGTCCGCGGCTATCTCGCCCGCCGGACGGGGGTCGCCGCCGCCGAGCAGAAGCTGGACGTTCTCGCGGATCGGCTCGAGCGCGAGCCGGAGCTTGCTCAGGATTTCACCGACGCGCTCGACCAGCTGCTCGCGCTCGGAGGCGGCGATCTCGATTCCAGAGCAGGAGAGGCCCTGGCTGAGGTTGGTCTCGCGGCGGGGCTCGAGCGGCAGGCCGCGACCCTCTCTGGCGGGGAGCGGGCGCGCGTCTCGCTTGCCTCCCTCATCCTTGCGCGCTTCGATGTGCTCCTGCTCGACGAGCCGACGAACGACCTCGATTTCGAGGGCCTCGACCGGCTCGAGCACCGTCTGACCGGGTTCCGCGGCGGCCTTGTCGTCGTTTCGCACGACCGCGAGTTTCTCGACCGGACCGTGACGCGCGTCGTCGAGATCGAGGAGGGGTCGCGGCGGGCCCGGGAGTACGCCGGCGGCTGGAGCGCGTACGAAGCGCAAAGGCTCCGTGCCCGGACGCGCCAGGCTGCCGAACACGCCGAGTTCGACGAGCGCCGCACGCAGCTCCAGGGGCTGGTGGCGACAAGGCGAGCACAGGCGCGCGGTGGCGGTAGGCAGGCAGATCGTCGCGGAACGCATGCTCTCTCGACGAAGGTGCGGCAGGCAGAACGGCAGCTCGACCGGCTGAAGCCTGTCGACAAGCCGTGGCAGCCGTGGGAGCTCCAGCTCTCGCTCGCCCCGCGGCAGCGGGGCGGAGACGTCGTCGCGCGTCTCGAGGCGGCCGTGGTGGAGCGAGGCAGCTTCCGGCTCGGGCCGGTCGACCTCGAGCTCCGATCTGGCGAGCGGCTCGCCCTGCTCGGCCCCAACGGGAGCGGGAAGACGACGCTGCTGTGCGCGCTTCTCGGCAGGCTGCCGCTGGGTGCCGGGCGCCGATTGGTCGGCCCCGGCGTCGTGCTGGGCGAGCTCGATCAGGGCCGGGCCGGTTCGCGGGCGAGGAGCCGGTCGTCGAAGCGTTTCCAGGCACTCGCGAAGACGCGCGCACGCTGCTCGCGAAGTTCGGCTTGCGGGCGCAGGACGCGCTCCGGCCCGGCCGGACGCTGTCTCCCGGAGAGCGCACCCGCGCAGCGCTCGCGCTCCTGGCTCTCGAGGGCGTCAACTGCCTCGTCCTCGACGAGCCGACGAATCATCTCGATCTGCCGGCGATCGAGGAGCTCGAGTCAGCGCTCGAAGCCTACGAGGGCACAGTCGTGCTCGTCACACACGACCGGCGCTTCCTCGAGCGGTTTCGCGCGACGCGGACGCTCGAGCTGTAGCGGCGGACGGGCAGCAGAGTCCCCGGTGCGGGCGGCTATACTCCCCGGCCGGTCATGGCCGTCCCGAAGAAGAAGACCTCGAAGGCACGCCGGGACAAGCGCCGTGCGCAACACAAGATCGAGGCGCCTCGCGTCAACGTCTGCCCCAACTGCCGCCAGCCGAAGCGGCCCCACCACGCCTGCCCCACGTGCCTGACCTACCGCGGCCGTGACATCGAGCCGCTTCCGAGCGCTGCCCCGTAGGGCATGACCGTCCGCGTCGCCGTGGACGCCATGGGGGGCGACTGCGGGCCGGAGGAGGTGGTCGAGGGCGCGCTCGCCGCCGCGCGAGACGGGGTCGAGCCGCTGGTCGTCGGTCCGCCTGGCCTCGACACGAAGGGGCTTGAGCTCGTGGAGGCCGCGGACGTGATCGGGATGGACGAGAAACCCGCCGAGGCCGTGCGGGCCAAGCCCCACTCCTCGCTCGTCGTGGCGTGCCGGACGGTTGGAGACGGTCGCGCCTCCGCCGTGGTCTCTCCCGGCAACACCGGCGCGTTCCTGGCCGCGACACTCCTCGGCCTGCGCCGCCTCCCGGGGGTCTTCCGGCCGGCGCTCGCGGTCGTGATCCCGACGACACGCGGCCCGTCTCTCCTGCTCGACGCGGGGGCGAACGCCGAGGCCCGGCCCGAGCACCTGCTCCAGTTCGCTCACATGGGATCGGTGTTCGCCGAGGAGATCCTCGGCCGCCCGAATCCGGAGGTACGGCTGCTCTCGATCGGGGAGGAGCCGGAGAAGGGCAACCAGCTCACGCTGGGCGCCCACGCCCTCCTTGCCGAGTCGTCGCTCAACTTCGCGGGCAACACGGAGAGCCGCCACTTGCTCGCGGGCGCCGCCGACGTCGTCGTCTGCGACGGATTCACCGGCAACGTCTGCCTGAAGCTCCTCGAAGGCACGATCAAGACCGCACTGGACTCGCTCCGCGCAGAGATCGTCTCAACCGTCGCCGGCCGGATCGGCGGACTCCTCATCCGCCCGGCCGGAAGGCGCCTGCGCAAGCGATTCGACCCTGATACGCACGGCGGTGCGTATCTCCTGGGCCTGCGCGGTCTCGCTGTCAAGGCGCACGGAAACTCCTCGAGTCGGGCGATCGCGAGCGCGATCCGCCTCGCGGCTCGGGGTGTCGAGCACGATGTCGTGGGGCGCCTCTCCGCGGGCTTGCCCGAGCGCGCGGCGAGGGTGGAGACGATTGGGTGAGGCCGTCTTTGTATGATCGGCGCGCCCTCGACCCCAACGGCAATGTGAGGTGACATGGCAGCGTCGCGCGCGGAAGTGTACGAGCGAGTCAAAGATGTCCTGACCGAGCAGCTCGGTATCGAGGAGAGCGAGATCACCGAGGAAGCCTCGTTTCAGGAGGATCTCGACGCGGATTCGCTCGATCTCGTCGAGCTGATCATGGAGCTGGAGGACCAGTTTGGGATCAAGATCTCGGACGAGGACGCCCAAAAGATCCAGACGGTAGGCCAGGCCGTCGACTACGTCTTCTCCCGCCAGTAGCAGGGCGCGCCAGGGCGACGCGACCGAACTCGCCCGCCTCATCGGGGAGCTTCCGCCCGCGCAGCGGGAGCACGTCTTCACGCATCCAGCCTGGTCGCCCGATCGCGCATCCTCCTACGAGCGGTTGGAGTTCCTCGGTGACAGCGTGCTCGAGCTGACGATCGCGCGGGCCCTGTACGACCGGTTCCCGGACTTCTCGGAGGGCCGACTGGCGAAGATCCGCTCGCACGTCGTGTCGCGACAGAGCTGCGCGGTCGTCGCGAGGGAGCTCGATCTCGGCTCCGAGCTTCGGGTGCGGGGCGCCGCGCTGCCGGCCGAGGAGCTCGTGAGCCTGACGCGTAACCGCAACGTGCTCGCGGCGGTGCTCGAGGCCGCGCTCGCAGCGCTTTTCCTCGAGCACGGCTTCGGCGCCGTCGAGCCGGCCGTCGCGGGCGCCTTCGCAGGTCAGATCGACTACGCCGCCACCCAGCACGTCGACCACAAGACCGAGCTTCAGGAGACGCTCGCGCGCCAGCGACGCTCGGTGAGCTATTCGGTCCTCGACGTCGAGGGGCCGGCGCACGACCGCCGCTTCACGTGTGCGGCGATGGTCGACGGCGAGCAGTTCGGCGTGGGCACGGGCCGCGCGAAGAAGGACGCCGAGCAGGTCGCGGCGCGCGAGGCGCTCGTGCGCCTCGGCGGAGTCGGGACCTCGGCGGCTACCGCGGGGTAGCGCCGGCCGGTCCGCCGTCCGCGGCGCGCGGCATGCTCTGCGCTAGCGCATGCACCTGCGAGCCCTCAAGCTGCGCGGCTTCAAGTCGTTTCCGGACACGACCGAAATCCGGCTCGAGCCCGGCGTCGCCGTCGTCGTCGGCCCGAACGGGTCCGGCAAGTCGAACATCGCCGACGCGCTGGTGTGGGCCGCCGGTAGCCAGGCACCTAGCGAGCTCCGCGCGGAGCGCGCCGACGACGTCCTGTTCGCGGGTGCGGCGGGACGCGCCGCTGCGGCCTTCGCCGAGGTGGAGCTCAGCTTCGACAACGAGGACGGAGCGCTCGCCGCGCTCCCGTTCGCCGAGATCTCGATCGCACGGCGCTTGCATCGGGGCGGCGAGGGGCAGTACCTCGTCAACGGTGCCACGGTTCGCCGCACCGACGTGGTCGAGTTGCTCGCGGACGTCGGTCTCGGAGCCGGTCTCGGCTCGATCATCGGCCAGGGTCGCGTCGAGGCAGTCCTCGCGTCGAAGCCGGAGGAGCGTCGCGCCCTCGTGGAGGAGGCCGCGGGCCTCGGTCGCTTCAAGCGGCGTCGCCACCGCGCGGAGCTGAAGCTCGCGCGCGTCGCGGTGCAGGTGGAGCGGGCTCGGGATCTGGAGGAGGAGGTGGCGAAGCGCCTGCGGCCGCTTGCGCTCCAGGCGACTGCGGCCGAGCGCGCCGAACGCCTGTCGGTCGAGATCGAGACGCTGCGGGCGACGATCGCGACCTTCGACCTGGAGGCACTCTCGGCGCGTCGGGCCGAGGCGGAGGGGCGACGGACGGCCGCGCGCCTGGAGCGCGAGCATCTGAACCGCCGGCTCGAGAGCCTCCTCCAGGAACGCGGCGGCGTCGAGGAGGAGCTGGCCGACGCCGCCGGGCGGCGCGAAGCGGCGACCGCCGCCCTCTATCGCCTCCGGAGTGCGCGCGAGCGGCTGTCGCTGCGCCTCGAGGCCGTCGAGGAGCTGCGCGACCGCCTGCGCGGCGAGCTTGCCGAGACGAGGGAGCAGCCGCCGGAGGGGTCGAGTCCGGACGAGGATCCGCGCCTGCGCGCGGCTCGTGTCCGCGACGAGGCGGATGGTGCGGAGGCGCAGGCGCGGCTTTCGGCAGATCGCGCTCGTATCGCCGCGGAGCGGCTGGTGACGCTCGACCGCGCCCTCGCCGAGCGGGAAGGTCTTCCCCCGGCTGCGCGGGCGCTCGCGGAGCGTGGCCACGAGCTGGCGCTGGCACTGCTGGACGTCGACCCTGGATACGAGCGGGCCGTCGCAGCAGCGCTGGCCTGGCGCGCAGCCGCCGTCGTCGCCGCGGATGTTTCGGCGGGTCTCGAGCTCCTCGAGCGGGCCAGGGCCGAAGGTCTAGGGACGGTGGCCGTTCTGGTGGGTGGGGCGGAGGCGGCGCCGGCCGCCGAGCCTCCGGTGGCCGGAGCAGAGCCGCTGGCGAGTCACGCGCGGCCCCGAGACGAGCGCGTCGAAGGTGCTCTGGACGATGTCTGGGTGGTCGAGCTCGAGGAGCTTGCGGTCGCGCGTCGAGGTACGGTCGTGACCCTTGAAGGACACTGCTACGAGCCGCGAAGCGGCCGGCTCGCGTGGGCCGGCGAGGCAGCCGAGGCCGTGCTGATGGAGCTCGATGCGAGGCGGCAGGCCCTCGCGGTCGAGGCGGCGGAGCTCGGGGTGCGGGCCGAGGGCGCCGCGGCGCTCGCTCGGCGGGCGGCCGCTGCGGCGGCGCAGGCGGAGGCGCAGGCGCGCACGGCCGCTCCCGCGCGCCGACCCGCGTTGCCCGCGGCCGCGGCTTTGGCTCCCATCGTGGCCGCTGCGGACCGTGCCGCCTCCTTGCTCGAGCAGGCGCGGCTCACCGCCTCGCGCCTCGACGGGCCGCTCGAAGCCCGCTCGGAGGTCGGGTCGCGGAAAGCCGGCGACCTCGCAGCCGCGCTCCGAAAGCTCGCCGGAGAGGAAGTCGAGGCCCGTGGTGCCGTCTCGGCGAGCGCCGAGCGCGCCGGCGCGATCGAGGTGGAGCTTGCGCGAATCGAGGCCGATGCCGCCGAGGCAGCGCGGCGGCTCGAGCAGGCGGGGGCGCTCGCCGAAACGGCTGGCACCGCGACGCGAGAGAACCTCACGACGAAGCTCGAGCGCCTCGAGCGTCGCCGCGAGCAGCTCGGCAGCGTCAATCCCCTGGCGAAGGAGGAGTACGAGCAGGAAAAGGAGCGGCTCTCGGAGCTGCGGGCACAGCGCGAGGACCTGGAGCGAGCGCTCGAGGAGCTAGAGCAGCTGCGCTCGGAGCTCGATTCCACGGTGGAGAGGCGTTTCACCGAGACGTTCGAGGCCGTACGGGCCCACTTCACCGAAGTCGCGCAGACGCTGTTCCCGGGTGGCGAGGGGCGTCTGAGCCTCACGGAGCTCGAGACAGAGGAGGAGGTGCCGGGGATCGAGGTCGAGCTCCGACCGGCGGGCAAGCGCGTGACGCGACTCTCGCTCCTCTCCGGCGGTGAGAAGTCACTCGGCGCGATCGCGTTCCTGTTCTCGCTCTTCCTGGCGCGCCCGTGCCCGTTCTACCTCCTCGACGAGGTGGAGGCCGCGCTCGACGACACGAACATCGGCCGCTTCGTCGAGCTTCTGCGCGGCTACGCCGACAGGGCGCAGTTCATCGTCATCACCCATCAGAAGAGGACGATGGAGGCAGCGGACACCCTCTACGGCGTGACGATGGCCGCCGACGGCGTTTCACAGATCGTGTCGCGGCGGCTCCCGCAAGCGCCGACGGCGGTCGCGGCCGGCGCATGACGAGAACGTGGGCCGACCTCCTCGGCGAGGCGGCCGTATCTGGGCGGGACGAGGACGAGCGAGGCGGTTTCTTCTCGCGGCTGCGCGACTCTCTCGCGAGGAGCCGCCGTGCCCTGACAGGCGAGCTCACGGCCGGGTTCGATCCGTCCGACGAGGAGTCGTGGGAGCGCCTCGAGGAGGCACTGATCGCCGCCGATGTCGGCGTGCGCTCCACGGCGGAGCTCGTGCGGCGTCTGGAGGGGCAGGGGGAGCTCGGGGATCTCGAGGCGGCGCTCGAGCGCGAGGTCGCGGCACTTCTGGGTGAGCCGGGAAAGCTCGACGTGCGCCGAAGGCCGAGTGTGCTCCTCGTGGTCGGGGTCAACGGCACCGGGAAGACGACGACTATCGGCAAGCTCGCCTACCGGCTCCGCGAGCACGGCCTCTCGGTGATCATGGCCGCTGCGGACACGTTCCGCGCCGCCGCCGAGGAGCAGCTCGAGATCTGGGCCGGCCGGGCGGGGGCAGACTTCGTCGGCTCGACCCGTGGCTCGGATCCCGCGGCCGTCGCCTTCGATGCGATCGAGGCGGCGCACTCGCGCGGCCGCGACGTCGTTCTCGTCGACACGGCGGGCCGCCTGCACACCCAGACAAACCTGATGGAAGAGCTCGCGAAGGTCCGCCGAGTGATCGCCCGGCGGCTCGAAGGGGCGCCGCACGAGACACTGCTCGTGCTCGATTCGACGACAGGTCAGAATGGTCTTCAGCAGGCGCGCCTGTTCGCCGAGGCGGTCGGGGTAACCGGCGTCGTGCTGACGAAGCTCGATGGCTCGGCGAAGGGCGGGATCGCGATCCCGATCGCCAACGAGCTGGGGCTCCCGGTGAAGCTGATCGGGGTGGGGGAGGGCCTCGACGACTTGCGCCCCTTCGACCCGTCCGAGTTTGCAAGGGCGCTCGTGCGCAGCTGATCGGGCGCCCAAGGCAGACCATCGGAGGCGACCGAGGCACTGGCTCCCAAGCACCTTGCAGAGCTGTTCAGACGGGCCATGGCCGTTTCGGATGGCACCACCTTTGCTCGTTTCCCCCGGGGCCTTCGGCCCTGACCCCCCGATGTTGACCCTATCGGCGAACCACGAACGCGTCTGAGACGAAAGTGAGATGAGCGAGTGCCGGCGGCGAGGGCGGGGACCGCCGCCGGCACTCGCTCGCTACTAGCTCGAGCCGGACCCGCCGCCCGAGGAGCCTCCGCTGCTCGACCCCGAGCCGCCGCTCGATCCCGAGCTCCCGCCGGACGAGCCACCGGACCCGCCGCTCGAAGAGCCGCTGGCGCCGCCCGAGGAGCCGCCGCCGCCCTCGGCCCCGCGTTCGATGCCGAAGGCGATGTTGACCGTGGTCTTGTACTCGGTGATCCGGTCGCCCTCGACGCCGGCGCTCATGGACACGACGTCGGCACCCGTGATTCCACGCAGCGTCTTGGACGCCTCCTCGACCGCGGCCGCGGCGGCCTCGGCAAAGCCCTGGGGCGACGAGCCGATGATCGTGATCACCTTCGCGACGTTTGCCATCTGCCTCCTCCTCTAGTGGATTAGGGGTTCCCTAACCGCGCGCAGAGTCGGCAAAACGGCGCCAGTACACTTCTCGGCCGTGTTCGACAGCCTGTCCGACAAGCTCCAGGCGACTCTCGGCGACCTCCGCAAACGCGGCCGGCTCGACGAAGAGGCCATCTCCAACGCGATGCGCGAGATCCGTCTGGCGCTGCTCGAGGCGGACGTCAACTTCGGAGTCGTGAAGACGTTCGTCTCCCGTGTCCGCGAGCGGGCCCTCGGGGCGGGTGTCCTGAAGAGTCTCACGCCTGGCCAGCAGGTTGTGAAGATCGTCCACGAGGAGCTGACTGCGCTGATGGGCAGCGGCGATTCGCGGCTCGTTTTCGCGAGCCGGCCACCGACGGTGATCCTCCTAGCGGGGCTCCAGGGGTCGGGAAAGACCACCACCGCGGCCAAGCTGGCGCTCCTCCTGCGCAAGGAGCACAAGCGGCCGGCGCTCGTGGCCGCGGACCTGCAGCGGCCGGCGGCGATCGACCAGCTCGAGCAGCTCGGCCGCCAGATTCAGATTCCCGTCTACCGCGAGGAGACACAGGACGCAGTCGTCGCGGTCCGGAGAGGGCTCGAGCGCGCCGCCGCCGACGACCGGGACGTCGTCATCCTCGACACGGCCGGGCGCCTCCACGTCGACGAGTCGCTGATGGAGGAGCTGGCGGCGGTTCGCGACGCGGCCCGCCCGACGAACGTGCTGCTCGTCCTCGACGCGATGACCGGGCAGGAGGCGGTCGCCGTCGCCGAGGCCTTCCAGGAGCGAGTCGCCTTCGACGGAGTCATCCTGACGAAGCTCGACGGCGATGCCCGTGGAGGAGCGGCACTGTCGGTGAAAGCGGTCACCGACAAGCCGATCAAGCTCGTGTCGGTCGGCGAGAAGATCGACCAGCTCGAGTACTTCCATCCCGATCGGATGGCCTCCCGCATTCTCGGGATGGGCGATGTGCTCAGCCTGATCGAGAAGGCGGAGGAGGCAGTCGCGGAGGACGAGCAGGAGGAGATGGAGCGGCGCCTGCAGGCCGGCCAGTTCACCTTCGACGACTTCCTCGCGAGCTACCGCATGCTCCGGAGGATGGGGCCGATCAAGGGCATCCTCTCGCTGATCCCAGGCCTCGGCGAGCAGGTGAAGGGCCTCGAGGTGAACGAGAAGGAGATGGGCCGTGTCGAGGCGATCGTCCTCTCGATGACGCCGAAGGAGCGCCGGATGCCGCATCTCATCGACGGCTCGCGTCGCCTTCGCATCGCCAAGGGCAGCGGGACGACCGTTCAGCAGGTGAACCAGCTGCTCGCAGCGCGCAAGCAGATGCAAAAGATGATGAAGCAGATGAAGAAAGGCAAGTTCCCCGCCCTCCCGACCGAGCTGGCTCAAGATCGGCTGGCTCGCCGATGAGGAGGAGCGGAGGCGCGGGAATCCCCCCGCGTGGCAACCCGGAGGTGACATGGCAGTTCGTATGAGACTGGCCCGGGTCGGGTCGAAGAAGAACCCGATCTACCGCGTCGTCGTGGCCGACTCGCGCTCCCCGCGCGACGGCAAGTTCATCGAGATCGTCGGGCGGTACAACCCCCAGACCGACCCCTCGACTATCCAGTTCGACGAGGCGAAGGTCAAGGAGTGGATCGGCAAGGGTGCTTTGCCGAGCGAGGCTGTCGCGCGCCTCCTCAAGGCGGCGAATGTCGCCGGCCGCTGAGCTCCTCGAGTACCTCGCCAGGCGGCTCGTCGCCAGGCCGGACGAGGTCCGTGTCGCGGAGCTCGAGCGCGACGACGCACTCGTGATCGAGCTCAGGGTTGCACCGGACGAGGTCGGCAGAGTGATCGGTCGCCAGGGCCGGGTCGCCAGGGCGCTGCGGGCGCTCGTGCGCGCGAGTGCTGTGCGGACGAATCGGCGGACGCTGCTCGAGATTGTCGACCGGTGAAGAGCTGATCGAGGTCGGTCGCGTCGGCCGGCCTCACGGGATCGCCGGCGAGTTCGCGATCGAAGGCGCGAGCGAGGCGGCGGAACGGTTCGAGCTCGGCGCCACCCTCTATGTCGAGTCGAAGCCGGCGATCGTGCTCACCTCCAAGCGCGCCGGCGGGCGGTTCGTGATCCGCCTCGATCGTGCGGTGGAGCGCGGACAGACGCTTGCCGTTTCCCGCTCGCAGCTGCCCCCACCGCCCGCCGACTCGTTCTACGTCTTCGACCTCGTGGGGCTCGCGGTGGAGGAGGAGGGGGGCGCAGCGATCGGTTGCGTCATCGGCGTGACTCCGGGGGTGGCGAACGACGTGCTCGACCTGGACTCGGGGCTTCGACTCCCACTCGTCGACTCTTGCGTGCGCGAGGTTGATCTCTCGCTCCGGCGGATCGTTGTCTCGCCCGGGTTCGCCGACCCCGGGTAGTCTCAGGGCCCGACTCCAACCGCGACTCTCTTTGCAGCTCGACGTCTTCACTCTGGTTCCGCATGCGTTCGCCTGGCTCTGCGAGCGGCGGCCGGCTGCGGCCGTACTCGGCACCGAGCTCGACCTGCGGCTGTTCAACTACCGCGAGACGACGCCGCTGCGGGCGGGGCAGGTCGATGACGAGCCCTACGGCGGTGGCGCCGGGATGCTCTTACGGGTGGACGTCGTCGCGGCGGCGCTCGAGGCTGTCTACGGCGGCTCCCCGACGCATCGGGTGATCGCGCTCTCGCCCCAGGGACGCCAGCTCGACCAGCCGCTGGTCGAGGAGCTTGCGCGGGAGGAGAGGTTGACGCTCCTGTCCGCGCGCTTCGAGGGCTTCGACGAGCGGATCGTCACGCGCCTGGCGACCGAAGCGATCTCCGTGGGGCCGTACGTCCTCTCGGGCGGGGAGATTCCGGCACTTGTCCTCGTCGACGCGATCGCGCGCCTGCTTCCGGGTGCGCTCGGCAGCGAGGAGTCGGCGCGGGTGGAGAGCTTCTCTGCGGAGCTAGGCGGAGGGCTGGAGTATCCGCACTACACGCGCCCGGCGGACTTTCGCGGCTGGCGCGTCCCCGACGTGCTCCTCTCGGGAGATCATGGCCGCATCCACCGGTGGCGCCGCGAGCAGAGTTTCGCCCGGAGCGTGTCGTGAGAGATCCTTACGTCGTACTGGGTGTACCGCGTGACGCCTCCTTGAGTGACATCGAGGCCGCGTACGCGGAGCTCCACCGGGACGTGCCGCCTGATCCGTGGGGCTCCATCGGGACGGAGGAGGTCGACGCGGCCTACGCGGTGCTCTCCGATCCCGATCGAAGGGCGGCCTTCGACTCCTCGAATGGCCCTGCGCCGGCGCCGCCGCTGTCCGCGCCGCCCCTCGAGCCGCCGCGCGTGCGTGAGTTGCGCAGGACGAAGCGCTCGTGGAACCCGGTCGACCGGATGACCGCCGGCCTGCCGCGACCCTGGCGTGTGGCGATCGACTGGATCGTGACCATCGTCGGAGCCGTGGCGATCGTCCTCGCGATCAAGGCCTGGGTCGTCAATCCCTACCGCATCCCCTCGTCGTCGATGGAGCCGACGCTCCACTGCGCCAGGTCCGGGAATGGCTGCATGGCTCGCTTCTCCGACCGCGTGCTCGCCTGCCGGTTCTGCTACCACCTGCACAAACCGCATCGGGGCGACATCATCGTCTTCAAGACGCCACCTGCTGCCCAGCTGCGCTGTGGCGCCGGCGGCACCTTCGTCAAGCGCTTGATCGGGCTCCCCGGGGACCGCTGGGCCGAACGGAACGGCTTTGTCTACATCAACGGCAAGAAGCTGAAGGAGACCTACGTCAAGTCCGACCGGCGCGACACACGTACCCTCCCGGCACGCCGGATTCCCGCCGGACGCTACTTCATGATGGGAGACAACCGGCTCCAATCCTGCGATTCGCGCGAATGGGGCTCGGTTCCACGCGCAAACCTGGTCGGCGATGTCTTCGCCGTCTACTGGCCGCCGAATCGGATCGGGTTCGTGGGCGCAGTCGCGGCACTCGCCGTCGTCGGTGTGGCGGGCGCGGGGCGGGCGGCGAAGAGCCTCCACTCTTCGATTCGCTAGCATTGACGGCCGGCCGCCGCCCTTCTTCATGAGCAACGTAATCGAGTCTCTCGAGCAGCGTCAGCTGCGATCGAACCTGCCGCAGTTCAAGGCCGGCGATATCGTCCGCGTCCACTTCCGGGTCATCGAGGGGCAGCGCCAGCGCATCCAGGTCTTCGAGGGGATCGTGATCAAGCGCCAGGGGGCGGGAGCGCGTGAGACCTTCACCGTCCGGAAGCAGTCGTTCGGCGTCGGCGTGGAGCGGACGTTCCCACTGCACTCGCCGAAGATCGACAGGATCGAGGTCGGGGCGATCGGCGACGTGAATCGCGCGAAGCTCTACTACCTGCGCGGCAGGGTGGGCAAGAAGGCTCGCGTCCGGGTCAAGCAGCAGCAGCGCTAGTCTCGAGCGCGCCTCGCCGAAGAACCCGGACTTTCCGGCGAACGACTTCGTAACAGCGGCGGTTGCCTGCCGGTGGCGGGGCTATCCTCGCCTCCGTGGCGCTCGGATCCGGTCAGCGGCTCCTTCGGTTCGACAGGCGGCTCGGTGCCCGATTCGTCGCCGGGGCGGACGAGGCGGGGCGCGGCTCGCTCGCCGGGCCGCTCGTCGTGGCGGGCGTGCTGCTCGACTACGGGTGCCTCCGAGACCACCGCGTCCGGCCACTCGCGCTCCTGAACGACTCGAAGCAGCTCACGCCCGCGCGGCGCGAGGTGCTGTTCAGTGCGATCGTGGGCTGCGCCGAGCGCATCTCGGTGCAGGTGATCTCGCCGCGCGAGATCGACCGCAACGGACTGCATCGATCGAACCTGGAGGGCCTTCGCGCGGCTCTACGGGCCTTGTCCCCACCGGCCGAGGCGTGTCTGGTGGACGGCTTCCGACTCGGTCCGTCGGCGCCGGCGCACCAGGCCGTCGTCGACGGCGACGAGCGGAGCGCGGCGATCGCGGCCGCCTCTGTCATCGCCAAGGTCACCCGCGACCGATACATGCGTCGCGCCGACGCCCTCTATCCGGCGTTCGGCTTCTCGTCGCACGTGGGCTACATCACTCCGGCGCACTCGGCTGCCGTGCGAGCGCGCGGACCCTCCGAGATCCACCGCCGCTCCTTCCAGGCGCTCTGCTACGGATGAACGCGGCCGAGCGCCGTGCCGTGTGGCGCTACCGGTTCCGGGGTTATCGCATCCTCGCGACGAACGTCTGGGCGGGCGGGAACGAGCTGGATGTCGTCGCGCGGCGCGGTGACCGGCTCGTCTTCTGCGAGGTGAAGTCGAAGGAGGGCGAGAGGTACGGCGATCCGGTCGAGATGGTGACTCCCGAGAAGCAGCGCCGTCTGCTTCGCGCCGCCGAGACCTGGCTCGCGGCTCATCCCGAGCATGCGGAGCTGGAGGTCTCGTTCGAAGTCGTGGCGGTGCACGGGCGGAAGGTGCAGCACGTGGCAGACGCCTTCTAGTCGACCACAGCCGTCTCAGCCTCGTCTCTGATTCGGCACAAAGGCGCTACGGCCAGGCGGCTAGCGTCGAGGCGTGCTTGCAAAGATGGTCACCCACACTCTCGTCGGGCTTGACGCCAGGCGGGTCGAGGTGGAGGCTCACCTCCAGCGTGGCGTGCCGGCGTTCGCCATCGTCGGCCTCGCCGACCGCGCCTGTCAGGAGGCGAAGGAGCGCGTCCGGAGCGGCATCAAGTCGGCCGAGCTCGAATGGCCGCAGCGGCGCATCACGGTCAACCTAGCCCCGGCCGACCTCCGCAAGGAAGGATCGGGCTTCGACTTCCCGATCGCGCTCGCGGTGCTGGCCGCCTCCCGGCAGCTGCCGGCCGACTGCCTTGCGGGACATGCCGCCGTCGGGGAGTTGGCGCTCGACGGGCGGGTCCGCCGGGTCGGCGGCGTGCTCGCCGCCGCCGAGGGCGCCGTGAAGGCGGGCCTCGACCGGCTGCTGTGCGCCGCCGAATCTGCGCCCGAGGCGCTCCTGTCCGGAATTCGGCCTGTCCCGGTCAGACATCTCGCGGAGGCGGTGTCGTATCTTCGGGGCGAAGGAGAGCCGCCCGCGGTCGACCCGCTGCCCGACGAGCCGGATGCGGGCGAGCAGGTGCCAGACCTGAGCGAGGTGCGAGGTCAGGAGCGCGCGCGCCGAGCCCTCGAGATCGCCGCTGCGGGCGCTCACAACCTCCTCCTCGCGGGTCCGCCGGGTACGGGGAAGACGATGCTCGCGAGACGACTGCCGGGCATCCTCCCGCGCCTCACACGGGCCGAGGCGCTAGAGGTGACCCGCATCCACTCCGTCGTCGGCATCCTGCCGCCGGGCCGGCCGCTGGTCAGCGTGCCGCCGTTTCGTGCGCCGCATCACAGCGCGTCGGTCGCGGCCATCGTCGGCGGCGGAACTGGACCGCGGCCCGGTGAGGCCACGCTCGCGCATCGTGGCGTCCTCCTGCTCGACGAGCTGGTCGAGTTCCCACGCCCGGTGCTCGAAGCCTTGCGACAACCGCTCGAGGACGGCGTGGTCAGCGTGGCGCGCGTCAGCGGTCACCTCGTCTTCCCCGCCCGATTCCAGCTCGTCGGGACGATGAACATGTGCCCGTGCGGCGCCCGCGGTGATCCGGCGGCGGAGTGCTCGTGCTCCACGCAGCGGCTGGCGTCGTATCGCGACAAGCTCTCGCGTGCGCTCCTCGACAGGTTCGACCTCGTCGTGAAGGTGCCGCGGGTGCGAGCGCAGGATCTCGCGGCGCCCCCTGGTGAGGCCTCCGCGCCCGTGCGGCAGCGTGTCGGAGCTGCTCGCGGCGTGCCGTCCGGAGAAACTCTCGCGCGGTCTGCAAAGGCAGACGCGCTGCTGACGAGCGCGGTCGAGCGGCTGGGCCTCTCGGGGCGCGGCCGGGCGCGCGTGGGACGTGTTGCGCGAACGCTCGCCGCGCTTGCCCGTGCCGACGCGGTCCTTCCGGAGCACGTGGCAGAGGCGTTGGCCTACCGCTCGCCGACCGAGCTATCCGCGCCGTGAGCGAGCTGGCGCAAGGGGCCTTTCTCGGAACCGTCGAGGGAGGCGCCGCGCGGCCCGCGCGCGAGGCGCCCGGCCGGCGGCTGAAGGCGTTCCTGAAGGACTTCGACGAGACCCGATACAGGCGGGAGCTGACACGTCGGGGTGTTTGCTGGGTCGGGCGTACGGATCCCGGCTTCCCCTCTACCCTCGCGGCCATCTTCGACCCGCCGGCGGGCCTCTTCCTGCGCGGTGCAGCACCCATCGAGGCCTTCGAGCGCCCCTGCGTCGGCCTCGTCGGAGCGAGGGCGTGCTCCGGCTACGGAGCCCAGGTGGCCCGGCAGCTCGGGCGAGAGCTCGCGGCAGCAGGGCTCGTCGTCGTCAGCGGCCTGGCGCGCGGAATCGACGGCGAGGCGCACCGCGGCGCGCTGGAGGCAGGCGGTCCCACCATCGCGGTGCTCGGGTGCGGTATCGACCGCGACTATCCGGCCGCGCACCGCGACTTGGCGCAGCGGATCGCCGCCTCCGGGCTGATCGTCTCGGAGTACCCGCCGGGCGTGGAGCCGGCGCCGTGGCGATTCCCTGCGCGCAACCGCATCATCGCGGGCCTCTGCGCGGCACTCGTGGTCGTCCAGGCCCGAGAGCGAAGCGGCGCGCTGATCACCGCGGATCTGGCGATGGAGGAGGGGCGCGAGGTCTACGCCGTGCCCGGAGAGATCACCTCCTCGCTCTCGACCGGCACGAACAGGCTCCTACGGGCTGGTGCCACCCCCGCGACGTGTGCCGACGACGTGCTGGAGGCGTTCGGGATCCGTCTGACGGCCAGATGCGCTCCACATCTGGAGGAGCCCGCGGCGTCGGTTCTGCGGCGACTCCAGGACGAGGCCGCCGGGGCGGATGAGCTGGCGCGCGCTGCGGCCCTCGACGCGGCTGCGCTCGCAACCGTTCTTGTCGAGCTCGAGCTGGCGGGCCTCGTCGAAGAGGAAGGGGGTGTCTATCGGGCGATCGTGAGGTCGTGAGGGTCTGTCCATCCGGACACCCCCTAACATCGACGGATGCAGACGCCGTACTGGCTCGCCGAGCCGGCGGAGGCCTTCCGCTCTGCCACCCTGCGGGGCGGGCCCGAAGTCGAGATCGTCGGCGGTGGGGTGACGGGCTGCACGGCTGCGCTCGTGCTCGCGCGCGGCGGCGTGCGCGTGCGCCTGCACGAGGCGCGGCGCATCGCCAGCGGAGCGAGCGGTCGGAACGGTGGGTTCGCCCTTCGCGGCGGCGCGATGCCCTACGACGTCGCTCGGCGGGAGCTCGGCGCTGCCCGCTCCCGGGTGCTCTGGCAGCTGAGCGAACGGGCGCTCGAGCACCTCGCGGAACTCGCGGGCGACTCGTTCAGGCGGACTTCCAGCCTCCGCCTCGCCGCTGACGACGCAGAGCGCGCCGAGCTCCGGGGGGAGCACGACGCGCTTGTCGACGACGGCTTCGCGGTGGTCTGGGAAGACGAGCTGTCTACGCCCTTGGGCGCACGCTTCCACGGGGCGATCCGCCATCCTCCGGACGGCGCTCTTCACCCGGCTCGGTGGGTCCGCCGCCTCGCCCGACTGGCCGCGGAGGCGGGGGCGGAGATCCGGGAGGAGAGCCGGGTGGAGTCGATCGCGGATCTGGAGGGCGAGACGGTCGTGATCGCGACCGACGGGTACACGCGCGGCCTCCTGCCCGGGCTCGACCGGGTCGTGCAGCCGACACGCGGGCAGATGGTCGCCACCGCACCGCTCGCCGAGCGGATCTTCACGTGCCCGCACTACGCGCGACACGGCTTCGACTACTGGCAGCAACTACCGGACGGGCGACTCGTGGTCGGTGGCTGGCGCGACGCGAGCCTCGAGACCGAGGCGACGGCGGTCGAGGAGACGACACCGCTCGTCCAGGAGCAGATCGAGCGGTTCCTCCGCGAGCTGCTCGGAGAGGTGCCGCAGATCACGCACCGCTGGGCGGGGATCTTCGGTGTAACACCCGACCGCCTTCCGCTCGCGGGGCGCTTCCCCGGCAGCGAGCGGGTCTGGGTCGCGTGCGGCTACTCAGGGCACGGCAACGTCCTCGGGCTCGCCTGCGGGGAGCTCGTCGCGAAGGCGATCCTAGGTCAGCCCGCACCCGAGCTCGAGCTCTTCGAACCGGCCCGGCTCGGGATCTAGGCGCCGCTTGTTCCGGAGCGAACCTCGTACCTCGAGACGTCAAGGGAGCGCTAGAGGTCGATCATCGGCACGTCGAGCTCGTCCGCCCGCTCCAGCAGCACCCGCGCGATTGCGAGGTCCTGAATCGCGAGGCCCGTCGAGTCGAAGATCGTGATGTCCTCGTCAGACTGCCTGCCGGCCGCATGCCCGGCGAGAACGTCGCCCAGCTGTGCGACGTCCTCGCGGTCGACCAGCCCTCGCTCGACGGCGTGCGCCAGATCGCCTGAGTGGCTCGCCTGCTCCCAGTCGTCGCAGAAGAGCCTCGACCGCGCGAGCTCCTCCACGGCGACCTCGGCCTTGCCAGGCCCGTCTGCGCCCATCAGGCTCACGTGCTGCCCCGGCCGCAGGCTCCCCGCGGCGAAGACGGGCTCGAGTCCGGGCGTCACCGTCGCGACCACGTCGGCTGCCAGGGCCTCTGCTCGCGAGCCTGCGAGCGCCACCCCGAGCTCGGCCGCGGCGCCGGCCGCGCGGCCGGCGTCGATGTCGAAGAGGGAGACTTGCCGCCCAACGGCAGCGAAGGTGCGCGCGACCGCCCGGCCGTTGACTCCGGCGCCGATCACGCACGCGCCCCCGGCATCCGGCCTTGCAAGCGTCTCGGCTGCGAGCACGGCCGCGGCTCCGGTTCGCAGCGCCGTGACCGACGCCGCGTCGATCACCGCCACGAGCGATCCGTCTGTCGCGTCCGAGAGCAGCACGAGCCCCGCCACCGTCGGCAGGCCGCGGCCCGGGTTTCCGGGGAAGGACGTCACCCACTTCAGGAGCGCGTGCCCGCCTCCGAGCGCGGGCATCGCACGGAAGTCGCCGGCAGGGTAGGCGTGCACGTAGACCTTGGGAGGCATCGTCCAATCGCCGGCCGCATAGGCGACGAAGGCCTCGCGGACGGCGGCGAGCGCACTCGCGGGCGAGACCGCCGCCTCGACGTGGCGCGCCGCGAAGACAGGGATCCGCCGGGCCGCCACGAGCCGGCGCTACGCGGCCTTGACAGCAGCCACGAGCTTCACGACGGAGTCCTTGGCGTCCCCGAAGAGCATCACCGTCTTCGGGTCGAGGTAGAGCTCGTTGTCGATGCCGGCAAAGCCGGGATTCATGCTGCGCTTGAGGACGACGACGTGCTGTGCCCGGTCGACGTCGAGGATCGGCATTCCATAGATGGGGCTGGCCGGGGAACTCCGGGCGGCGGGGTTCGTCACGTCGTTGGCCCCGATGACGAGCGCGACGTCGGTGCGCGGGAACTCGGGGTTGATCTCGTCCATCTCCTGGAGCTGCGTGTAGGGCACGTTCGCCTCCGCGAGGAGGACGTTCATGTGGCCCGGCATCCGCCCAGCGACCGGGTGGATCGCGTACCTGACGTCCACGCCCTTCTTCTCGAGCTCCGCGGCCAGCTCGCGCACGTTGTGCTGCGCCTGGGCGACCGCCATGCCGTACCCCGGCACGATGACCACCCGCTTGGCATAGCTGAGCATGATCCCGACGTCCTCGGCGGAGGTCGAGCGCACGACGCCGTCGGCGGCTGGACCGGCGTCGCCCGGAGTGGTCGCGACCTGCCCGAAGGCGCCGAAGAGGACGTTGCCGACGGATCGGTTCATGGCGCGCCCCATCAGGAGGGTCAGGAGCGTTCCCGAGGCCCCCACGAGCGCGCCGCTCACGATCAGGACGTGGTTGTGCAGCACGAAGCCTGTTGCCGCGGCAGCCAGCCCGGTGAAGGCGTTCAGCATCGAGATGACGACCGGCATGTCCGCGCCTCCGATCGGGAGCACGAAGAGGATTCCGAGCACGCAGGCCCCAGCGATCAGGCCCACCAGCAGCCCGTCGCGTTGGGGGCCCGCGAGGACGGCGACGCCGACGCCGACGGCGGCTGCGAGCAATGCGGCGTTCCCGGTCTTCTGGCCCGGATAGGTGATTGGCCGACCCGAGACGAGCTCCTGGAGCTTTGCGAACGCGACGAGGCTCCCGCTGAAGGACACGCTGCCGATCAGCGCGCTGAGGATCGTCGAGAGGCCGACGTTGAAGGGGATCCGGCCCGGCGCCGGTGCCCGGTCGTGAAACTCGGCGAGGGCGATGAGCGCCGCCGCTCCGCCGCCGACGCCGTTGAAGAGCGCCACCATCTGGGGTATTGCGGTCATCCTCACGCCCCGTGCAGCGACCGCGCCCACCGGCGCCGAGACCGCCATGACAATCAGGATCGAGAGGTAGTTGTGAAGTCCGCGCTGCGCGAAGGTGGCGACCAGGGCCAGGGCCATGCCGGCGGCCCCGAGCCGGTTGCCGAGCCGAGCCGTCGTCGGCGACGACAGGAACCGCAGCGCGAGGATGAAGGCCACGGTCGTGGCCACGTAGGCGAGACTAACGAGGTTGTCTCTCGTCATCCCGGCGCCGTTTGAACATCTCGAGCATCCGGTCGGTGACGACGAAGCCGCCGACGACGTTCATCGTCCCGAGCGCGACGGCCGCAAGCGCGACGACGCGCACCCACGTCGCCTGGTGCGGGAGCCCCGCGACGACGATCGCGCCCACGAGGACGATGCCGTGGATCGCGTTCGTGCCCGACATGAGAGGGGTGTGGAGCAGCGTCGGAACCTTTGAGATCACCTCGAAGCCGAGGAAGATCGCGAGCACGAGGATCGTCACCTCGATTATCACCTGGCTCGTCCTCATACGGCCCCCGCACCCACCCCCCGGGGCGTCACGCAGGCGGCGGCGGTGATCTCGTCCGCGAAGTCGAGCTGGAGCTCTCCGCCGGGCGCAAGATGCTGGAGCAACGCCGAGACGTTCCGGGCGTAGAGTTGGCTAGCGTGGTGAGGCATCGTGCTCGGGAGGTTCGTGAGGCCGACGATCGTCACATCCTCTCGCTCCACGACCTCCCCCGGCACGGTGAGAGCGCAATTGCCGCCCGCCTCGGCTGCGAGGTCGACGATGACGGAGCCCGGGCGCATGGCCGCGACCGCCGACCCGGGGATCAGCTTCGGAGCGGGCCGGCCCGGGACGAGGGCGGTCGTGACGACGACGTCGAAGTCCGGGAGGCGGGCCTCGAGAGCCTCCTGCTGGGCGCGCTGCTCGTCGGTGGAGAGCTCCTGTGCGTAGCCGCCGGCCGTCTCCTCGCCGACGACGCCCAGGTCGAGGAAGCTCGCCCCGAGGCTCTCGACCTGCTCTCGGACGACCGGGCGCACGTCGAAGCCCGAGACAACCGCGCCGAGCCGTCGCGCGGTCGCGATCGCCTGCAGGCCGGCGACTCCGGCCCCGATCACGAGCACCTTCGCCGGCGCGACGGTGCCCGCAGCCGTCGTCAGCATCGGGAAGAACCTCGGTAACCGGTCGGCCGCGATGAGGACGGCCTTGTATCCCGCCACCGTCGCCTGCGACGAGAGCGCATCCATCGGCTGTGCGCGCGTGATCCGCGGGATCGACTCCATGGCGAACGCCCGCACACCTCGGGCGCCGAGGCGCTCGATCCGATCGCGATCGGTGAGCGGCTGGAGGAAGCCGACCAGCACTGTGCCGACGGAGAGCAGCTCGATCTCATCGTCATTCGGCTTCTGCACCTTGACAATGGCGTCCGTGGAGTCGTAGACCGTCGCTGCGTCGGTCACCTGGGCGCCCGCCTCCGCGTAGCGGTCGTCGGCGAGGGACGCACGCGAACCCGCCCCGGCCTCGAAGACGACTTCGAAGCCCGCGCCGGCTAACCGGGCCACCGCGTCGGGAACGAGAGCGACACGGCGCTCCCCGGACGCCGTCTCTCTCGGGACTCCGATCCGCATGCCGGGGCAACTCTAGTGCTCCGTCCGAGAAGTCGCGTGATGATCCTGGCGCGCGAAAAAGCAAGCCGGACAAGGACGCAGGGAGCCCCGACATGTGGACATAGCGGGGCGACCTAGGACGCAGATCCGACGCCGCTTTGCAGCCGCCAGAGCGCGCGTGACTTCTGGAACGAAGCACTCCAGGGGCGCCGCGAGGCGCGGACCGTAGACTGGATCGACGTGACCCACCTCGTCCAGACCTACGGCCTCGCGCTCCTGTTCGTGCTCGTCCTGCTCGAGTCCGCAGGGATCCCGCTGCCGGGCGAGACGGCCCTGATCGCGGCGGGCATCGCATCCGCTTCCGGAAAGGTGGCGCACATCTGGTGGGTGATCGTCGTGGCCGCGGCGGCGGCCATCATCGGGGATAACGGCGGCTACTGGGCGGCGCGGCTCGGTGCGCTGCGGCTCGTCGAGCGTTCCGCGACGTTGAAGCGGTTTGCCGACCGCGTGCTCCCGCCCTCGGAGCGCTTCTTCGAGCGTCATGGCGGCAAGACCGTGTTCATCGGTCGCTTCGTCGCCGTCCTGCGCTTCACGGCCGCGTGGCTCGCGGGTATCTCGAAGATGCCCTGGTGGCGGTTCCTCGCGTGGAACGCAGCCGGTGGCATCTGCTGGGCGACGGGAATCGGGCTACTCGCGTACTACGGCGGCCACGCGGCAGGCAACGCGATCGACCGCTACGGCTACGTCGCGGCGGCCGTGATCGCCGTCCTGGCGGTGGCGGCCTTCTTCGGCCTTCGCTTCTGGAAGCGCCGGCTGGGACTCGAGGGCAAGCAGGCCTGAGGCACCGCTTGCGGTGCCGGCTCCAGGGCGGGCGGGCTTGCCCGGACGTCCGTCTGGGTTCGTCTGCCCGGAAACCGTCGGATCTACGTGTCGGCGTGAGGCGTGCGGCGTGCCTCGTGCTCGTCGCCGCGCTTGCAATGTTCCCAGCGGGAGCGGCGCGAGGCCGCGGCGGCGTCCCGCGGTTCGCGCACGTCCTCGTGGTCGTCTTCGAGAACCAGTCGCGCCCAACCGTGATCGGCTCACCCGGTGCGCCCACGTTCACGGCGCTCGCCCGCCGCTTCGCCGACCTGACGCGGTACCGGGCCGTCACGCACCCGAGCCTCCCGAACTACCTCGCCCTCGTCTCGGGCTCGACCCAGGGAGTCGTCGACGACTGCACCGACTGCGTCGTCTCGGGGCGCAGCCTCGCCGACACTCTCGAGGCCGCCGGGAGGTCGTGGAAGGCCTACGCCGAGGGCATCCCGCGGACCGGGTTCCTCGGTGCGTCCTCCGGGCGGTACGCGAAGCGCCACGTGCCGTTCCTCTACTTCCGGTCGGTGCTCTCGAGCCCGCGCAGGCGCGCCAGGGTCGTCGGCTTCGACGTGCTGCGCCGCGACCTCGCGCGCGGGGACCTGCCCGACTTCGCGCTCGTCGTGCCCGACCTCTGCCACGACGCGCACGACTGCCCTCTCGCAACCGCCGACCGGTGGTTTCGGGACTTCTCGGCGCGGATCCTCGCACCGGGGCGGCTTGCGGGCTCGTCCGTCGTCTTCGTCATCTTCGACGAAGGCGCGTTCCTCGACCGGGCCGGCGGCGGCGGGCACGTCGCTGCAATCGCTCTCGGGCCTGCCGTCCGCGCCCACGCCTCGTTTGCTTCGCAGACCGGCCACTACGGCCTCCTGCGCACGATCGAAGACGCGTGGGGGCTCCCCCGTCTCGGCCGCTCGGCGGCAGCGTCTCCGATCGTCGGGATCTGGCGCTAGAGCGTCGCCCAGACCTCGAGCTTCGACTGCGTGCGGCGGATGACCTCGTCGGTGTACTCGGTCGTTCCGGCGTGGCCTCCGAGATCCGCGGTGCGGACGCCGTCCGCGACGGCCTCGAGTGCCGCCTCGCGAACGGCGCGGGAGGCCTGCTTGCCCTGCTCGTCGAGGTGCGAGAGCAGTGCCGCTGCGGCCAGGATCATCGCCATCGGGTTCGCGACGTCCTTGCCCTGAAGCGAAGGGGCCGTGCCGTGAGCGGCCTCCGCCATCAGCACCGACATGTCGAACTCCCCGGAAGGCAGCTCCTCGAAGGCGATGAGCATCGACTCGGATCCGGCGATCGAGCCGAAGAGCGGCAGGACGAGGTCGGAGAGGATGTCCCCGTCACGGTTCAAGGCCGGGATCACGAGCGGCTCGCCGCTGGAGGCGATCAGTAGCGCGAACGTCGCGTCGATCAGCTGCGGGTCGTAGCGAACGTCCTGGTGCCGCTCCGCGGCCGCGTCCATCTCCTCCTTTAGCATCCCCTCGTAGGTCGGGCTCACGGTGTACTTCGGGCCTCCGAAGACCTTCGCGCCGACGACGCCGGCCTGCCGGAAGGCGAACTCGGCGACGGCCCGGCAGACGCGTCGTTCGATGCGCTCGGTCCGAAAGGCCACCTCGTCGAGCCCTTCTCCCTCGCGCCACTCCTTCGCTCCGTAGGCGTCGCCGACTGCCATCCGGACGATCGAGATCGGCGCATGGGCGCCGCCGAGCGGCACGACACCGGGGATTCGCCGCCCGGTGCGGACGATGACCCGGCCGCCGATCTCCTCGCGGAGGATCCGGTTCGGGGAGCCGACGTCGCCGCGTCCCTCGGGGGTGATCGTCGCCGCCTTCAGCCCCAGGCCTGCGGCCTTTGTGGCCGCCGCCGCCTCGTAGACGATCCGATTCTCCGTCCGGCGGCGCGACTCGAGCGAGAGGTCGAACCGTGGGAGCTCGAACTGGATCCCCGTCACGCCGGGCGCGAGCACTCGCAGCGCCTGGTCGAGGAGCTCTTGGCCCGTCTCGTCACCTTCGAGGACGACGATCGTCCGCGAGTCCATGGCGCCCACTCTACCGGCGGATTAGCGGCGGGTTGCACGCGGTATCTGTCGGCGGTGACGCGTCGAGGAGGATGGAAACGCACGGGTGCCAGGCGACCTTTTCGCTATCTCGACGCGCGCGGGAACCGGATCGTCGATCCCGACAAGCTCGCCCGGATCGAATCGCTCGTGATCCCTCCGGCCTGGTCGGACGTCTGGATCACACCCAGCCCACGCGGGAAGCTGCAGGCAACCGGGATGGACGCGGCCGGAAGGCGCCAGTACCTCTATCACCCGCGATTCCGGGCTGCGCAGGAGGAGGCGAAATTCGACATGCTCATTCGCTTCGCCGAGAAGCTGCCGGAGCTTCGGGCGGCGATGGCGCGCGACATGGAGATCGGGCCTTTCGATCGAGACTGGGTTAGCGCGATTGCGGTCCGGCTCATCAACCTTGGATGGTTCCGAATCGGTTCAGAGCGCTATGTGAAGACATCGAGGACGTTCGGGATCACGACGATCACCCGGCGCCACGTCCACATCCGGGGAAGCCGACTCCAGTTCCAGTATCGCGGGAAGCACAAGGTGCTCGTCCGGAGGATGATCGTGGACCCGGAGCTGGCGGAGGCGGTCTCGCGGCTGCTCTCACTCCCGGGGAGCCATCGCGTCTTCCGCTACGAGCTGGATGGGCAGGTGCACAATCTGACTGCGGCGAAGCTCAACGGCTACATCCGGCAGAACATGGGTCCGGAGTTCACAGCGAAGGACTTCCGCACCTGGGGTGGGACGCTGCTTGCCGCAATCGCCTTCGCGGAGGCGGGACCGGCTCAGTCGGCGGCCGACGCGAAGCGCAAGACCGCGGCCGTCATGCGCAGGGTGGCCGAACATCTCGGGAACACTCCGGCAGTCGCGCGCGCATCCTACGTGAGCCCGGCGGTGGTCGAGCAGTATCTCGACGGGCGAACGATCGAGGATTTCCGGCCACGCCATCTGCGCATCGTCGGTGCGCGTGACGTCGGCTTGGATCCCGAGGAGCTCGCGGTCCTGAGCTTGCTGCGATCGTGGCGAATTCGTCGCTCGCGCAGGGCGGCATAGATTGCGTCGCTGATTTCCGATAAGCTCGCGGTCAAATCCGGCACGAGGAGGAAGTGATTTGTCGAGGAAAACAGTTCTTGTTTGTGACAACTGCGAGCAGGAAGTCGGCGAGGGACGCGGAGCGACCCTACGGCTGACGTATTCGGACGCGCGGCGCGGCGCCAAGAGCGCCGATCTTTGCGACGACTGCGCGACCAAGACGCCGGGGCGGCCGGCAGCGCGGCGAGGCCGGCGCCCGAAGTCGGCACAGGCCAGCTGATTCGGAGGGGCGGGCTCCGCCCCTCCACATTTTCCGCTCCTTCCGGACAGCGCCCTCAAGGCCGTCCGGAACCGTCTCGGGCCCGCTCTACGATAGGTCGAGTGGGCCTGACGCTGATCGCCGGCCCGGCGAATGCCGGCAAGGTCGCCCTGCTCCTCGAGCGCTATCTGACGGCGCTGCCCGAGGACCCGACGCTGATTGTCCCCAACCGGTCGGATGTGGAGCGGGTCGAGCGGGATCTGCTCCGCCGCGGGGGCTGTTTACTCGGCGGGTCGATCGGAACCTTCGACGACGTCTTCGAGCGCCTCGCGCGGGGTAACGGCTCCCGCCGGCCCGTCGTAACCGACGCCCAGCGCGCTCTCCTTCTCCGCCGCACCGTGGCCTGCGCCCCGCTCGGGGTCTACGGCCCTTCCTCGCGCTTCGGCGGCTTCGCAGACGCTCTGGGAACGGCCCTCGCCGAGATGGGCTCCGGCCTCCTCCGGCCCGAGGAGCTGGAGGGCGAGCTGGCGGCGCTCTACCGCGTCTACCTCGGCGAGCTCGATCGCGTCGGACTCTGGGATCGCGATCTCGAGCGAGGCTACGCCGCGTCGCGGGTCGCCGACGATCTGGAGGCTTGGAATGGTAGCCCTGTATTTGCGTACGGCTTCGAGGATCTCACGGGCGCGCAATGGGCGCTCCTCGAGGCGCTCGCCGGCCGTGTTCCCGTGACGGTGTCGCTCCCCTACGAGCCCGGCCGGCCGGCCTTCGATTCGTTGTCGCGCACCTCGGCCGACCTTGCAGGGCTCGCGGCGGGGGCTGTCGAAGAGCTTCCGGCGGCCTCCGAGCGGTACGCGGCGCCTGCGCTCGCGCACCTCGAGCGGGCGCTGTTCGCAGACACACCGGCAGCACCTCCCGCGCTCGGAGGCGCGATCCGCTTCTTCGAGGGGGCGGGGGCGCGAGGGGTCCTCGAGCTCGTCGCGCTCGAGGTCCTGCGGCTTCTCCGCCGCGGGACCTCCGCCGAGGAGATCGCGATCGTGTGCCCCTCGCTCGAGCGCTCGCGTGCGCCGCTCGAGACGGCGCTCCTCTCCGCGGAGGTGCCCTTTGCGGTCGAGGGCCAGCTCCGCGTAGGCCAGACGCCGTTCGGGCATGCGCTGCTCTCGCTCCTGCGTTTCGCCTGGCTTGGCGGCGGCCGGCGCGACCTCTATGCGTTCCTCCGCTCGCCGTACTCGGGATTGACGCGTCCGCACGCCGATTACCTCGAGGGCCGGATACGCGGGCGGGGCGTCGAGGTGCCCGAACGAGTGGAAGCGGAGACGCTCCGGCTCCGAGGGCAGCCGCTCCCCTTCCTCGATCGGCTGCGCTCGGCGGCAACCGCGCTCTCCGGGGTCGCCGAGCTCGTGCGCTCGATGCTCCGCGGCGCCTACGGGCTCGAGGCGCCGCCCGTGAGCGAGAGCTCGCGACTCGACTTGCGGGCATACGAGGCCGTGACGCGGCTCGTCGCGGAGCTGGAGGGCTGGGAGCAGCTCGACCGGCCGCTGGCGGCGGAGGAGGTGGTGGGTGCCGTCGAACGCGCTTCCGTACGCCTCGCAGCTCCTGGCGAGCCAGGCTGCGTCGCAGTCACCGACCTGCTCCGGGTGCGGACCCGCCGGTTCGAGGTGGTCTTCATCCTCGGCCTCGAGGAAGGCAGTCTGCCGCGGCGCGGGGATCCGTCGCCGTTCCTCGACGAGACGACGCGGCAGGCGCTCGACAGCCGCCGCACCCGGCTCGCCCGGCCCGATCAGACGGCTCGCGAGCGCTACCTCTTCTACACCGCGTGCACGCGCGCCGTGTCGCGCCTCTACCTCGTGCGAGAGGCTGCCAGCGACGAGGGCAGCCCCCGGGAGGCAAGCCCGTTCTGGGACGAGGTGCGCGGGCTGTTCGACCCCACAGAGGTGGCGCGGGCAACTCGCCGGCGGGCGCTCTCGGCGCTCACCTGGCCGGTGGAGGAGGCCCCGAGCGAGCGGGAACGCCTTCGCGGGCTCGCGTCGCTCGCTCGCAGCGAGCCTCCGACCGCGGCTGCGATCGCGCTCGCAAACGGCTGGGAGCGCAGGCTCGAGCGGGCTCAGCGAGCCTTCGAGCGCCCCACGCGCCTCACGCACCCGCTCGTGCTCGAGGAGCTGCGCGCGAAAGGGACGTTTGGCGTCACCGAGCTCGAGGCGTTCGCCGACTGCTCGTCGATCTGGTTCCTCGAGCGGGTCATCGACCCGAAGACGATCGATCCCCAGGTCGACGCGCGGCTGCGGGGGTCGATCGCGCACACGACCCTCAATCGCTTCTACTCCGGCCTTCCGAAGCGTCTCGGCGCCGATCGGATCGAACCGGCGCGCCTGGACGGGGCGCTCGCCTTCCTGCGCGAGTGCCTGGAGGACGCGATGAACGGCATTCGTCTCGAGATCCCGCAGCTCGATCGGCACGAGCTCGAGCAGAGCCTTCGGCGGGACCTCGAGCAGTTCCTACGGGACGAGGTCGAACGCGAGTCGCCGCTGCATCCGCGGCGCTTCGAGGTCTCCTTCGGGTCGGACCGTTCCGCGCCCGAGCTCCAGCGCGGCCTCGACCTCGGTGACTTCGCGCTCGCCGGGAAGATCGACCGGATCGATGTCGACCCCTTCAGCGCCCGCGGCATCGTCCAGGACTACAAGTCCGGCAAGACGGCCCACTCGGCGGCGAAGATCGACGAGGAGCTGCGGCTCCAGATCCCGCTCTACATGCTCGTCTTGCGCGACCTGGTCGGGATCGAGCCGCTCGGCGGCGTCTACCGCGCTCTTGCCGGGGAGCGCCAGGCGCGTGGACTCCTGCGGGCGGAGGCTCGCGCCGACGGAGTCCCGGGCTTTGTCTCGTCCGACTACCTCTCCGAGGACGAGTTCTGGGCGCAGATCGAGCTGGCCCGGGAGCGGGCGCGGATGCTGGTAGGCAGGATCCGCGAGGGCGACATCCGTCACGATCCGCGCGGCGGCCCGCCGTGCCCGCCCTGGTGCGACCTCTACTCCATGTGCCGCGTGAGGCGCGCGTGAACCGCGCGCTTCCGAACGCGGAGCAGGCGGCCGCGATCGCCGCGCGCGGCCACGTCTTCGTCTCGGCCGGAGCCGGGACGGGGAAGACGAAGGTGCTCGTCGAGCGCTTCGTGGCGGCGGTGTGCGACGAAGGCCTCGACGTCGAGTCGATCCTCGTCATCACCTACACCGAGCGGGCCGCGGGCGAGTTGCGGGCTCGAATCCGTGCCGCGCTCGTGGACGCGGGCCGGCACGATCTCGCCCGGCGTCTGGACGGCGCGTGGATCTCGACCATCCACGGCTTCTGCCTGCGGCTGTTGAAGGCTCACCCTTTCGCCGCGAAGCTCGACCCGCGTTTCCGGATCGTGGACGACAGCCAGGGGCGCGTCCTCCGGAGCGAGGCGTTCCGGACCGCTCTCGAGTCGTTCTGCGCTGACGAGCGCCCCGACCGGCTCAGTCTGCTTGCGACCTACGGTGCCCGGGGGCTTCGCCACATGCTCACGGGCGTCTACGAGACGCTTCGCTCGGCGGGCCGGCCCCTCGAGCTCGCGCTCGGTCAGCGCGAGCCGCTCGCAGAGCGGCTCGCGGAGCTGCGCGATGCGGCACGCTGCGTCGTCGAGGACGAGCAGGCGAGCGACCTCGGTCGCGAGCGTGCGGCCCGGCTGCTCGACCTGCTGGAGCCCCCGCCGCCGGCCGAGTTCCTGCTCGACCTCGGGGAGTTCCGCGGCCACGGCGAGCGGCTCGCGAGCTACGACGAGGCCCGCAAGGCGCTGCAGCAGGCGGCACTCGACGAGGTTGCAGCGCGCGACCGGGACCTGCTGCACGAGCTGTTGCAGGAGTTTGCCCGCTGCTACCAGGAGGTGAAGGATCGGGAGTCGGCGCTCGACTTCGAGGATCTCCAGCTGTCGGCTCGAGACCTGCTTCGCGACAACCCCGAGCTTCGGCTGCAGGAGGAGTGGCGCTTCCGGGCGATCATGGTCGACGAGTTCCAGGACACGAATCGCCTGCAGTGCGGGCTGATCGACCTGCTCGGGGGCGACGAGGTGTTCTTCGTGGGGGACGAGTTCCAGTCGATCTACGGCTTCCGGCACGCCGAGGTCGCGGTCTTCCGCGAGCGGCGCGAGCAGGCCGGGGCGGTGCTCCCGTTGACGCTGAACTACCGCTCGCGGCCCGAGGTGCTCGCTGCGGTGAACCACCTCTTCGCCGGCGACTTCGGGGAGGAGTTCCAGCCGCTCGCGGCCTCAGGCGAGTTCCCTGATCCCGTCTTCGGCGTCCCGGTCGAGCTCCTCGTGACCGACAAGTCCACCTACCGCGACTCCGGCATCCACTGGCGCCGCGCGGAGGCTCGGCATGTCGCTCGGCGGGTGCGAGACCTCGTCGACGCGGGAGCCGCCGAGCCCGGGGAGATCGTCCTCCTGTTCGCCGCGGGCACCGACGCAGAGTGGTACGAGGAGGAGCTCCGCGCCCTCGGCCTGCCAACCTACCGCGCCACCGGTCGTGGGTACTTCGGCCAGCAGCAGGTCGTCGACCTGCTCGGCTACCTCCGGCTCCTGCACAACCGCTACGACGACGAGGCGCTCGTGACCGTGCTCGCGTCGCCGTTCGTCGGCGTGTCGAACGACGCGCTTGTCCTCCTCCGACGCGCGGCCGAGAAGCGACCGCTCTACGTCGCCCTCGAGCGGCCGCTGCCGCCGACGCTTCCGGCGAGGGACGAGCGGCTGCTGCGCGCGTTCAAGCAGCGCTTCGAACGGCTGGTCGGCGCCGCGAGCGACCTCTCGCTGGAGCGCCTCTGCGAGCGGATCGTCGCCGAACACGACTACGACCTGGCCGTGCTCGCACAGTGGGACGGGGCCAGGCGGTACGCGAACCTCCGCAAGCTGGGCCGCCTCGCGCGCTCCTACCAGGAGCTGCGCGGGCCGGACGTCGAGGGGTTCGTCCGTTTCGTGGCGGAGCAGGACGCGGCCGGTGCACGCGAGCTCGAAGCGGTTGCCGAGGAGGAGGATGCAGACGTCGTTCGGCTCCTGACGATCCACGCGGCGAAGGGCCTCGAGTTCAAGGTCGTGATCGTCGCGGATGCCGGGCGAGATCGCGCGAACCCCTCCGGCGACGAGATTCTCGCGCTCCCGGACGGGCGCTTCGGTTTCAAGGTGGCGAATCCCGTCACGGGTCGCCGTGAGGCCGTCTCGGGGTATGACGAGGTGCGGCGCGTGGGCGCGCAGGAGGCCGTGGCCGAGCGGCGGCGCCTCTACTACGTCGCGATGACGAGGGCGATCGACCGACTGATCGTCTCGGGCTCCATCGATCCCGAGAAGCGCTCGGACACGTCCACGCCGATCGGGTGGGTGCTCGAGCGGCTCGAGGTCGATCTCGGCGATGCGAAGGAGACCGTGGAGATCGAGCGCGACGGTGCCCGGCTCATCCTTCGACTCGACCGCTACCGCCGAGGCGAGGACGCGGCCGGGGAGCCCGAGGCTCCGAGCAAGGACGGGCAGCTTGCGCTCTTCGCGGATGGTGAGGCTCTGCCGCTGCCGCCTGTCGTGCCGCCGCTGCCCGCGCTCGCCGCGCTGCCGGAGGTGCCAGTGCACCGTGTGCGGCGTCTCTCCTACAGCGCACTCGCGCTCTTCGAGCGCTGCTCGTATCGCTTCTATGCCGAGCGGCTGGCGGGCCTCCGCCCTGTGGCAGCCGCGGGCGCCGTGGCGGGCAGCACCGGCCTTGCTGCGACGGAGGTCGGGGACGCCGCGCACCGGCTGCTCGAGCTCGTCGATCTTGCAGCGCCTGTTCCGCCCGATCTCACCCCCGTCCGTTCGTGGTATCCGGCGGTGACCGAGGCGGAACTCGCGCGGATCGGCGGGCTCGTCGACGCGTACTGCACCTCGGAGCTCGCCGGGCGGCTGGCCGCACTCCCCGGCGCCGCCGCGGAGCGTCCGTTCGCGTTCGAGCACGACGGCGTGCTGCTCCACGGGCGGCTCGACGTGCTCCACGTCTCCGGGGAGGGCGCTCTCGTCGTCGACTTCAAGTCGAACATCCTCGGGGACGCTTCACCGGCGGAGGTCGTCGAGCGCGACTACATCCTGCAGCGGCTCGTCTACGCGCTCGCGATCCTGCGCTCGGGGAGCGAACGCGTTGAGGTCGTCTACCAGTTCCTTGAGCGACCGGACGAACTCGTCGAGGCGACGTTCGTGTGCGAGGACGTCCCGACGCTCGAGGCAGAGCTCTCGGCGGCGATCGCCCGGATCCAGACGGGCCAGTTCCGACCGACGCCGGGCGAGGCGGTCTGCGCCGACTGCCCCGCCCTCGACGTCGTCTGCGCGGGGCCGCGCCTCGGTGGGAACGCGGCGGAACGCGCCGAGCTGTTCGTAGCCGTTCCCTAGTGCCACGCAGCTACGTGACGGAGGCGCGGCGGCGCGTGGGGCGGCGCCGCGAACGGATCTTGCCGATCATCGAGGCGCTGGCTGCCGAGCATACGCACGCAACGACCGCGCTCCGGTTCCGGTCCGACCTCGAGCTCCTCGTGTCGGTGATCCTGTCGGCACAGACGACGGACGTGAACGTGAACCGCGTGACCGAGAGGCTCTTCCAGAAGTACCAGCGGGCCGAGGACTACCTGGCGGTGCCGCAGGAGGAGCTTGAGCGGGACATCTTTGCGACCGGGTTCTACCGCCAGAAGACCCGCTCGCTCCGCGGCACCATGCGGGTGCTGCTCGAGGAGTTCGACGGCGCTGTTCCGCGACGGCTCGAGGAGCTCCTGCGCCTGCCCGGCGTGGCGCGGAAGACCGCGAACGTCGTGGCGGCCGAGCTTGGCGAGCCGCAGGGCATCGTGGTCGACACGCACGTGCGGCGGCTCTCCCAGCGCCTCGGCCTCACGCGCGAGGAAAACCCGGTGAAGATCGAGCGCGATCTGCAAAGGCTCGTCCCCCGCCCCGACTGGGGCCGCTTCCCGCACCTCTTGATCTGGCACGGGCGGCGGGTTTGCAGTGCGCGACGACCGCTTTGCGAGGAGTGCGTCGTCCGGGCGCTCTGTCCCTCGAGCCGCGTCTAGAGCCGGGCGGGTCTACCGCGGAGCGAGGGCGACGAGCAGCCCACCGTCCTCGTCGTAGGCAGGGAAGAAGTCGGCTGTGACGGGCTTCTGGTGTCCGGATCGCGTCCGCAGCTCGAGCTCCTCGCCCAGTCTCCGGACTCCCCACTCGAGCGCGAGCTTCGCGGGGTTTCGCTCCACCTCGAAGCCAGAGAGGCCGAAACCCTCGACGACCTCTCGACCCATCAGCTCCTGCTCGGAAAAGCCGGTGAGCTCGAAGACGCCGCGCCCCGCCGCGAGGATCCTTCCCTCCTGGTCGCAGGCGACGAGCCCGACCCCGGG